>CAZGVC010000044.1:0-1551 GCA_964529065.1 uncultured Candidatus Saccharibacteria bacterium | reverse complement strand
GTTATATTTTTTGGATTAAGTGAGAGGTTATACTTGTTGAATATTTCGTCAACTATTTCTTGGGCTGATAACTTTGCATACAAGTGACCTTTCTGATCAACCTTTTTCTTAAAAGTTAATGGTTCAGATTTTAGAGATTCGTAAAGTGAGATAAAGGCGTCCCCCTGTTTTGCTTTTGCTTCACGTTTTGCCTTGTCCTCAGCCTCTTTTGCTTTGATTAATGCATCTGTTGCTCGTACTGCCTTGTTTGTTTTTAGTAGAACATTAATAGCATAAGTGTCCGAGACTTCTAATATTTGATTCTTGCTACCCAATCTTGGTATATCTTGTAATAATTTTACTTTCATTATTATTTAACTGTTTTTAATTTGAGTGTTGCTGATGATAGCTCTGATACAGCTGTAGTTGTTGTTGAACGTTTCAATTCTATATTTGGAGTTACGCCATCCTTGGTTATGCTTATACCATTTGGTGTGTACCATGTTGCAACAGTAACCTTCAATGCCCCACCATTAGCCAAGTTAATGAATTCTTGTACACTGCCCTTGCCGAATGATTTTTGTCCAAGTATTGTCGCTATTTTTTGGTCTTTTAATGCACCAGCCAATATCTCGCTTGCACTAGCTGAACCTTCGTCTATTAATACGCCAATTTTGATTTTATTTGTATCTATACCTGCGTAGCCAAGTGACCTGTGAATGTTTTCTCCATATTCTTTGTTACCTTTCTCTTGAACTATAACCGCTCCTTGTGGCAAGAAATAGCTAGCAATCTGTACGGCTGATTCCAAGTATCCACCGGGATTGCCACGGAGGTCTATTATCAAGTATTTTGTGTTTGATTTGGTGAATTCTATTAACGCTTTTCTAAACATTTCAGGCGCCTCTGCTGAGAAGTTATAAAGATGTATTACGAACACACCATTTTTTGTCTCGGTGTCTATTGTTGGGATTTTGATCTCGGCTCTCTCTATTGTAAAAGTTTTATTTTCTTTTGTTGATGGCCTGTAAACCTTGAATGTGACTTTTGTGCCTATTTCTCCTCTTATTAGCCCTACCGCTTGCTCAACACTCATGCCTGAGACATCTTTATCTTGAACTGACAGAATAACATCGCCAGACTTGACCCCCGCCTTTTCTGCTGGAGATGACTTGAGTGGTGCTATGACTGTGATTAATTTATCTTTACTGTTACCAACTTCCATACCGACTCCGCCGAATGACCCCTTAACATTCTGGGCGAATTGTTCTGCTTCTACTGGTGGGAAATATACAGTATACGGGTCCTTATAAGCGTCTACGTATCCACGTATGATGCCATACTCTAAATCCTTTTCAGTTGGAGGCGTGTATGTTGCTTTCCAAGAAATAAA
Source organism: uncultured Candidatus Saccharibacteria bacterium (assembly GCA_964529065.1). GTDB lineage: Bacteria > Patescibacteriota > Minisyncoccia > Phycocordibacterales > UBA5272 > JAUPVO01. Next base: position 179 of record CAZGVC010000044.1, on the reverse strand, counting down.
TTTACTACCTATCAATGATTTTACTTCTTCTAGTCCAGCAATAGGTGTAGTTGTCTGTGCAGAAGATATACTTATAGACCCATTATTCCCCTCAGCTTTACCATAAAGGAAAGCCAAATACACAGCTATTAGTAAGACTAAAATATAAACTATCTTTTTGTAAATTGACATAATTATTA
>CAZGVC010000043.1:0-1714 GCA_964529065.1 uncultured Candidatus Saccharibacteria bacterium | reverse complement strand
TAATCAGCTGGAATGTAAATGGAATAAGAGCGGGATTCAACAAGGATACATTTAAACAAGTTTTTGAAATGGGGGCTGACGTGATCGCAGTGCAGGAGACCAAATGTGAGATAGAGCAATTAAAAGCGGAACAGCTAAATTATTATGGATACAGCAGTGTATTCGAAAGTGCCAAGAATCGCAAGGGCTACAGCGGTGTGGCTGTATATGTAAAGCCTGGTATCAAATACAAAGTGCTGCACGCAACATTAAACAAGAAGGACTTCTACGATGAAGAGGGGCGCACAATAGTTCTCCAGTTCGACAACTTTTATTTTATTAATTGTTACTGGCCCAATGGTGGAAAGAGTGAGGAACATTATGAATATAAACTCGAGTATTATAAACATTTTCTTGACCTTGCTAAAAAGCTAGAGAAAAAGATGCCTGTCATATTCTGTGGAGATGTGAACGCGACTAACACAGATCTAGACCTTGCTCGTTCAAAAGAAAATGCTGGTAAGCTTGGATGTACTGAGCCAGAGAGAAAAGCATTAGCAAAATTTGTTGAGAATTTTGTCGATACATACAGACACATCAATGGCGACAAAGTGCAATACACTTGGTGGGATATGAAGACACGCAGTCGTGAGAAGAATGTCGGCTGGAGAATTGATTATTTCTACACGTCCAAGTCCCTCGAAAAGAAAATTGTGAACGCGCAAATACACGATGACATATTAGGAAGCGACCACTGTCCTATTTCATTGGAGGTGAAAATATAACAGGGTGGCCGCGAAGCGGCCACCCTGTTATATTTTTTTATTTGCTGATTATAAATTGTTAGTATGAATATGTAGCATTCTCCACCTTGTGTTCATGCTCCATCTCTAAATCATCACGATTCATTTTGCCCCATTTCTTACCATTGTCTTGTTTAACTGTTCCACAAGCTTTTGATTCTGTGTAGAAAGTTGCCCAAGCCGCCTTGCGATCTGATCTCATTTTCTCATGAGCATTCTTCATGTCTGTTTTGAATTTGGTCCAAGCTGCATTTCTCGCATCCTTGTTACCATTTGTCCAAGCTGACACTAGGCCGTCCTTGCGCGCAGTCAAAGCCGCTTTTACAGAAGCCGCAAAGGCGTCATGTGCGACTATCATCGCGCTGTCACGCTTGTTAACAGCTGCTGCGATACAAATGTTTCTTGTATTTGCGGTAGTTGTTGCTGTTGAGCTAGCAGTTGAAGTCGCTGTTTGCGCACTAGCCACGCCAGTTGCAAGCATAGTTCCAAGCAAGATTGTTGTTATAGTTTTTTGCATAGTTGTTGTTATATTGAGGCTCAGCCTCTTGTTATATATAACAACCTACATCCAGCCACCGTGACACTATTTGTTTAGATTTTTCACCAACTCCTTGATGTCTTTTTGTATAAGACTGTTTACGTCGTCTGCCTCGTCTACAACTTGAGCGTCTAGTTTTTTGATTTTGTTAACACTATCAGCTATTACTTTTTTACTAGACACAGCCGTGTCACAAGCAACAGGAATAGAGTTAGACGCAATGCTAACTATCTGGTCTTCGAGGTCAGTAACATCCTTCACCTCCTTGTCTAATTGAATTCTTTTGTCTTTAATTTTTAATGATGTTGTTGCGTCAACTGTAGCCTCTAACTTGATCAAAGATTTTGCAATTTTATTTTTATCAGCAGTCTGATCTTTGATTGCTTTGATAGTT
>CAZGVC010000042.1:0-1803 GCA_964529065.1 uncultured Candidatus Saccharibacteria bacterium | reverse complement strand
CTGTTGTGTATTTTGTTTTTGTAAAATCTCCACTAAACAAAATCGACAAAAAAGCAGAATAAATTAAAAAGTATCTGCAAATAAAAGCCGCCCCGAAGGGGCGGCTTTTATTTAAAACAATTTTGAATGAGAACCAATATCTACCAATAACAAAATTAACTCATTCTCTTTTATTTCATAAATCAACAATATATCCGGAGCAATGTGACATTCTCTTAGATTTGCAGCTTCGCCAGATAATTGATGATCTCTGTATTTAATATCTAACTTATCACCGACTCTTAAACTCTCTAAAACACTTTCAAAAACTTTACTCTTAAATCTTTTATCACTTTTATATTTCTTAAAAGATGATTTAAATCTAGAGGTTTGTTTGATAATGTACATGCCATTAATTGTTCAAATCCTTCATCAATTCTTTTACAGAATGATACTCTTTTGGTAAAACATCTTTTGAAGCCTCGATCAATTCTCGCTCGTATGCGACAGTGTAACCATTCTCAGTTATCAAGTTCATAGGCATACCACGATGAATTATCACACTGTGTAAAAAAGTATTCATAGCCGTACTCATATCCATGCCCATTTTATCAAAAATCTTACTAGCCTCTTTTTTAACAGAAGCCTTGGTTCTAAAATTTATTATTGCTGTTTTATTTGTAGCTGCCATATATTGATATTATATTACGTTGTATATACAATGTCAATATAAATAAAAATAAAAACGAGAACTAGTTCTCGTTTTTGCAAAAAGAAAACGCGAGCACCAGCTCGCGTTTTTCGATGGGCAAGGAACTGTTAATCAACTTTTAGTTTTCTTTTTTTGGTCGCAACTAGATCGTCAACCCCTCGGAGAAACATACGACCGTCTGTTGTGCTCAACCAAGAAGAAAGCAATTCTAGCAACCGCCAATCCTCCAAAGTGAGTCTTGCTTGATCTGGGGTTTGTGTCTCTTTCGCCAAAATGCTGAGTGCTAAAGGTAGACGCCCTTTATTCCTCATCAAAACAAAAGAGTTGTACTGGAACCACAGAGTAGCTCCAACTTCGCCGTCATGGCTAGGAGAAGAATCCGAGCAGCGAATCAATTCAGATACGAACGACTGACCGATAGCAGTACCAAGCCATCGGAAAAATGAGGCCGCAACAGTAGCGTGCCGCTGAGTGACATCTTCGCACCCGGTAACACGCGCACAAGCATGTAAGAACGTTAAGTGATCCATCTGTCCAAACCAGAAACCTTCAAGATTCGCTCTTGTTATCCAGGCTTCGAGGAACACCCTCTCTTGTAAGTTATTCTCCCCGTCTCTAGCAGGACGAATTGGTCTGTGTTGTAATTCCGCCATGATCTTGCTCCTTTGCAAGTTAAAGTCCAGACCTAACACTAACACACAGAGCTTTTCTTTTCAAATGATAGAAAATGTGTTATAATTTGCACGCGTTAATTTAACTTTTAAAACAAATGGCAGTAGAAAAAGCAGTACCAATACACGGGGAAATACTAATGAGATTCGAGGACGTTAGTTTTGGATATGAGGAGAATAAAATGTTGCTCGAAGAGACGTCTTTTGTTTTGCGCCGTGGGGCCAAGCTGACACTGATGGGGCCGAATGGTGCCGGCAAGTCTACAATATTCAAAATGATACTCGGCAAGTTACGTCCAATGGAGGGTCGCGTGATCGAGGAGAATAAGCTAAACATCTCAATCGCTGAACAATACATACCCCACGAGGAGTGGCACATGACAGGTCTCGAGTATATGCAAAAGGCTTTTGCTGAGAAGGTGTATGACATCGAGCCGCGCT
>CAZGVC010000041.1:0-2074 GCA_964529065.1 uncultured Candidatus Saccharibacteria bacterium | reverse complement strand
CCTCTACACCATACACAAGCGCAGTCCTGCCTGTGTCCTCAACTATTTTCTGTGCTACTAGACCAACAACTCCAACAGGCCAAGCCTTATCTCCTATCAAAATTGGAGATCTGTCACCTTCTTCTAACTTGATGTCTTTTATATAATCATTTATGTCTTTTACAGACTTTTTTCTTTTGGCATTTAATTCTTCTAAGTATTCAGCTTGCTCTCTACCCTTACCATCTATATTTGCCAACATCTTATAAGCAACAATAGGATGATCCATTCTAGATGCAGCGTTAATCCTAGGGGCGAATGTAAACGCTATATCTTTTTCATTTATATCCTTCTGATCAAGTTTAACTAGTTGGCATATTTTTTGTAGGCCTGGTCTTGGTGACTTTTGTAACACCTTCAAACCAAAGCTTACTAATTTCCTATTCTCACCCCTAAGCGGCATCATGTCCGCGACCAAAGCAATAGCAACCAGATCAAGTAACCATTTTTCCCATCCTTCAACCACGCCATACTCGCTTCTGTATTTCACAAGAAACGCATGAACTATTTTCCAAGCGACACCCGCACCACACAAATACTTGTTTGGATAAATTTCATGTGAAATGTTTGGGTTTATCAAATACTCTGTATCGGGTAACATCTCTACTCCGTTCAAAACCACAGGCAAATGATGATCTGACAGTATCACATCAACATTTTGCTCTTTCAAATACTTAACCTCTTCTATGTTGGTTATACCGAGATCTGCTGTTATTACTAACTTATAACCGTTACACACGAAACGTTCTAATGCTTTTTTATGCAATCCGTACCCTTCTAGGTGTCTATGCGGTATATAAACTTCAAAATTTTTATAGTTAATTTTGTTAAAGAAGTCTGTAAAGATTGTTGCAGCTGGTATGCCGTCGCAGTCGTAATCTGTATAAACGAGAATTTTTTCTTTCAAATCTAAAGCTTTTTTAATTCTATCTATGGCTTTGTCCATATTGATAAACATGAACGGGCTTATATTGTCTTTTTCAAAATCAAAAACAAAAAACGTGTCTTTTTCTTTGTCTTTTACATCTCTGTTCCTGAAAAAGTTCTCGGTAAATTCTTTTTCCCAATCTGACATTAACCCTATTATATAACAATATTCAATTTGTGATATGATTTCAAAATGAAACCAGAAGAAATATTTAACAAAATCATTTCCCGTGAAATCCCAGCTGATATTATTTACGAGAACGAGCATACTTTAGTATTTTTAGATGCTAACCCGTGTTCTCCGGGTCACACGCTTGTTATACCTAAAAAGTGGAGCAAGAATATGCTTGATATAGACGAGCAAGACTTAATAGAGGTCATGAAAACTATAAAATATATCACTCCCTACATTTTAAGAGCTGTTGGAGCAAAAGGTTATAACTTAGACCAGAATAATGAGGCTATTGCTGGACAAGTTGTTATGCACACACACTTTCACATAATACCAAGGTTTGATGGTGATGGTTTAGAGCGTTGGCATCCGAGAATGGAATTAAAACCTAAGATAAAAGAACTCGCGGAAAAAATTAAATTTGAACTAAACAACTAAACTATTTCACATGAAATTGTTTCCTGATAGTGGCAACTTTCTTCTCATTCTCCTCCTCCATACCCATTTTCCCTTGATTTGCTAACATTTTAAGAGTGTCTATTTCATGTGTAACGAGTTCTTTTGCTCTGTTATCTAAATAATCTCCCGTATTTTTTGTTGGGTCGTCTAAAACTTCAGCAAACAAGGCATGTAGAATCAAGCCAATTTTAGGCCCAGGCGTTTCTTGTGTAACACTCATTATTCTTTCGCCGTTTGTTTTCAACATTTTTAACGTTACCGGATCCTGCATAGCTTGCTCAACCATACTTTGATACTTTCTGAATCTATACGGCTCCTCTTTTGGTCTTCCTGTGCCCACTCTGTCGCAAATTCTTAGATTGATCAAGTCCCAAATATTATCTTTGCCGACGTTGTTAATCAATCTACGCACAGCCGACAAGGTTACTTGTTCTGTGTCAGAGAAAAACATATGCCAACGCACCATTGTAGACACGT
>CAZGVC010000040.1:0-2100 GCA_964529065.1 uncultured Candidatus Saccharibacteria bacterium | reverse complement strand
GAGTTAGCCCAATATTGGAACTTGTAATTAAGTGGGCGGCGTATCACTGCCTCAATCAATACAAACAATATACGACCACCATCGAGAGCAGGTATAGGCAAAGCGTTGAATACTGCGAGATTGATCGAGAGAACCGCAACAAATGTAAGAAGTGTCACCAGCCCCGCCTCGGATGCGCCACCAACCATCTTGGCTATACCAACTGGACCAGCGAGTGTGTTCATAACATTCTCACCATTCCACAACTTTTGAATTATGTCACCGAGGCCCGCAATAGTCATCCAAGTGAACTTGCCAGTATCTGATACAGCTTTTACAAATGCCATATGAGCAGGAAGTGACACCTCCCCAGCATAATCAACAGCGAAACCTAATGATTTGCGACCATCAACCAATCCATAAACAGCACTAAGAGTGGTGGTGGATATTTTACCAGCATCTGGCTTCTGATACACAACTGTTATGCTTTCTTCATTATGAGTCTTAACAAAATCAATAACTGAAGTAGCGCTGTCTAGCTTGGCAGAGGCTTTGGCTGTGTACATTTTCAAAATCACGTCCCCAGGGTTTATCTGTGCCTCTTGTGCAGGAGAATTAGGGCTAACCCCTACTACAACAATGTGTGGGTTGTTAACTCTATAACCATAATCAGGATCGCTGGTTGATATATAATGCGGACGAGTATAAACAAAAGAGAAAATAACAACAGCAAGAACCAGATTCATTATCACTCCGGCAGACAGAACGAATAATTGCAATATTCTCGGTCTATTCTGGAAAGCCTTCTTATCATTTTTAAGCCTAGCCCTATCTTCCTCTTCAAAACCTTCTCCAGTTATCTTCACATATCCCCCAATAGGCAAAGCGTTAAAGGCGTATAATGTCTCGCCAACTTTTTTGCCGAATAATTTTGGAGGGAAACCGAAAGCGAACTCTTCGACGCGCATCTTCGAAATCTTTGCTGCAAAGAAATGCCCAGCCTCGTGTACCATCACCAGAACCAGGAGAACTATAAAGAAGATTATTATACTCATTAGTTTATTTTAATTATTCACCAAGTATATCCTTTTCCTTCGTATTAAATAAAGTCTCGAAGTCCCCATTAGCTGAGTCAACTTTGCTTTGCATATTATCAAGCAGCCTCTTCTCTTCGTCTTTGCCGTACTCACTATCCTTGCCACCTTGCTCTATTTTCTTCTTAACATCTTCACGAGCTGATTTTAATCTGACACGTGCCTCTTCCATTTTGTCTTTTATAATTTTTACATATTGCTGACGACGTTCGGTTGTAAGCATTGGGAATATTACACGCAGACCATCTGAGTCAGATACAACAGAGAGGCCAAGATTAGCATCATTAATAGCCTTCTCCATATCCCTGATACCTGATTTGTCATATGGCATTACACGCAATGTCTTAGCATCTTCTAATGTGATACTAGCTAGATGCGACAACTGCATAGTAGAGCCATATGCCTCAACATAAACATTATCTAGAACAACCGGAGTAGCGCGTCCAGTCTGCACAGACTTGAACTCAGAAGCTAGCCAATCTTTTATGTCGTTAATTTTTTGATCGAAATCTTTAAAGTCAAACATGACTGTATTATAACACATTAAGAAGCCAAGTAATCTGCGATTTGTTTTTGACTGGCACTACCGCTATTTTTAATTTTATTAATATAAAGCAAATTCTCTATTTCTTTTATGTTGCCGGTTTTGACGGCTAATGAGATTTTTTTATCTAGCTGTTCATCTGTCTCGTCCCCTTCTATTGTTTGTAGCCTTGATCTTAAGGTAGGAATTAATAGATCCAAACTCTTCACAACAAAAATAATCACCGTGTTCTCGCTCGGCTCCTCGACTACCTTGAGCAGCATATTCTGCACTTGGGTGTTGCGAAGGTTTAGATTAGTAACAAAATATCTTCTTGTATTTGTTTTAGTCTTTTGGAATTGCTGCAGAACTTCAACATCTGATTTTAAAAAGTTTTTATGGTCTTCGTTGCTTGGGATTATTATCTTATTCGTATATTGATCAAGCTCGGAACAGATTGGTTCAAATACTTGCTTCCCCTCAAAACAAACAGCATGAAAAGCT
>CAZGVC010000039.1:0-2102 GCA_964529065.1 uncultured Candidatus Saccharibacteria bacterium | reverse complement strand
CTGTTGTTTGGGATAATATACCAAGGGGTATGAGGTTCAACAAATTTTTCATCAATGTGATGTATTATCTTGTTATTATGATGTTGTCGGGATACATGATAACCCATTGGGGAACATTGTTAAATTAAAATGAAAAATAAGACACCATTCATTTTACTGATTGCATATGTATTAGCTTTTATTTGGTCAGCCTATAAGCCTGTATTCCACGATGTCTGGATTGTGGAGTCCGTAACTTCTGCTATTCCTGTTGTCATTTTAATTATTATGTATTTTAGGAATATCAGATTCAGCAATACTGCTTATATTCTGGCCACTGTTCTGCCTATTATGCATGTGATAGGAGCGCATTATACTTTTGCTAATGTGCCTTTCGAGTGGTTCAACAATTTAATAGGATCAGAGAGGAATATGTATGACAGGGTGGCACATGCCAGTGTAGGCCTCTATTCATTTTTAATAGTAGAAGGGTTGATCAAATACAAATTGGTCAATAAGAATTGGCTCGCTTATACTTATGCATTGTTTGTAATTATGGCCCTTGCTGCTGCTTATGAGTTATTCGAGTGGCAGTATGCTGTCTCTGCTGATCCGAGTGCTGGAGCCGAAGTATTAGGCTCACAAGGAGATATCTGGGACGCACAAAAAGACATGTTGATGGACACACTCGGCGCCATAACAGGCCTTGTAATTTTTAAAATCAAAAGCTGTTTTAAATAGTGTGGAGATGGGGGGAGTTGAACCCCCGTGTCAAAGTAAAATTATATATTTTCTACAATACTTAGCAAAGTTTGTTGTAATGCATTCGTAGTAAACTTTGCAAAATAGAAATGCATTTGCGATTTTGATTTCGAGTGTCTAACAAATCACGAAAGATAAACACTCTACACACAATCTTTATGACACCCCAGCTACACGATGTGTATATATAGTAGGGCGACCGGCAGTTCGACTTGCGACTAAGCGCGAGCGAAGGCTGGAGAGTAGGCCCACATAGGTGAGGCTACTGATGCAGTTTTGTTTGCATACTTTTGTGACACGGTTACGTGTTGTGTCATCACGTTATTGCAATATATAAAATTTACAAAGATCGAATCCTGTCACCCCCAATTTTTACATTATAGAAATGTGTGTTTAATATATAATCAGCAGCAACCTGTGTCAAGCTCACTCTCCTCTCTGTTCAAAGTCTCTTTCTTTTATTTTCTCACGCTTGTCATGTTTGTTGATTTTCTTGCAGAGGGCTAGGTCTAGCTTAATTATTCCATGCGAGTCGTATATAGACAGGGGCAGAAGATGTAAATGTTTGTCTTCTAGAGTTTTGTATAATTTAGCTATCTCAGACTTTTTGAAGAGTAGCTTTCTTGTGCGTAATTTGTCGTATTTTATTTTAAAGTTATTGGTATTGTTTTCTTGATATGGGTGTATGTCTACTCCTACCAAAAACGCTTCACCTCCACGCAGTATCGCTTTTCCTCCGACCAGGCTAACTTTGCCGTTGCGTATGCTTTTTACCTCATGACCCAAAAGCTCGACCCCAGCCGAGTATTTGTCCATTATTTCATAGTCATGGTGAATTTTTCTATTGACTGCAAGTGACATTGATCATATTTTAGCATATAATCCAAAGATGAAATCATTTGTTAAATTTATCAAAAATTGGTGGATTAGTATTATGTTGGTAAGTCTTTTCGTGGCTTGGCCAATAATAGAGAGCAATAAGAATTCTTCGGCTAATACAAATGTAGCGATAAGTGAGTTGGTTAGTAGTATTAATTCTGGACAAGTAAAAGAAATAAAAGTTGATGACGATACGATTATTGCTGTTGTTGCATCGGGGACATTAACTACCACAAAGGAGTCAGGTGAGGGGGTGGCGAGTACTCTTAAGAATCTTGGGGCTTCGGAGTTAGAATTATCTAAAATAAAAATAAACATAGAGACATCTAGAAACATTTCAGGAGCACTCAGCATGATTAGTATAATGTTACCGATAATATTCTTCGGGTTGATGCTTTATATGATGACAAGAAGTGTGAAGGGGGCGAATATGCAGGCGCTGTCTTTTGGTAATTCTCGTGCAAAGATGATAGACCCTAAGA
>CAZGVC010000038.1:0-2167 GCA_964529065.1 uncultured Candidatus Saccharibacteria bacterium | reverse complement strand
TTTGCATTACAACATTAGTAATTTTCAAACTATTAACATCTATTTCATTTTCAAAATTAATATTAGATATTCCTAACGCCTCAGCTTTTTTATTCATCAGCTTCAAAATATTCTCTCTACCTAATTGTGAAGATGCAATTTTTTGTGCGGCAGCATCACCATTTAGTATGTCTTGTGTAAGGTTTTTAATTTTCAATTCTTTGTTTTTGTATGTAACAACTTTTTCTTGATTAGTTGACTCCAGAGACACGAGCGTGAGTAGTAGGTTGTAAGATGAAATTATATCCAAATCTATGTTTCTGTCATTGTTCAAATTATTTTCCCTGTTAATTACCAAGACTTTCATTTTTGGTGTTGCGAAGTCATATACCTTTTTTGCATCAGTATCAGCTAGTCTTATACATCCACCACTATAACTCGATGATACACGTGTGCCATCTGTGTGATAAGGGATACCGTGTATAAAAAAGTTAGCATAGAATTGAACACTGTATGGCATATACACTTCGCCAAGAGTACTAAAATGTTTGTAACTTTTAAGACCAACTTCGTATTCACCAACAGGTGTCTCATAATAACTCCCAGGTTTACCTTTGGTTATGATTGGCAATGTTTCTAATGTTGTAGAGGACACAAGGGTGATACGCATGTTGAGTAGGTCAGCGATAATCATCTTGTCTGGTTTGGTTTCAGATGTGCCGTAAAATGTCTTTGCGTAATTGTTATCTTTTGGTTCGATTTTAGGGATTTCGTTCTCATTTAACAGATAAAATGAAGTCGAAAAAGCTATTAAAAATGCTGAGAGGGAGAATATTAGTGATAATTCTATGTTAGAAAATCTTTTCATTCGCAAGCCATAATATCACAAAAAGTGGATAACCTCGAATGCATGTGTTTTTGGCTAGATATACTTTATATTGTAGTAATCTACATTCATATGAATACTTTACAAATAATTGGCTCCACTTTAAAGACTTCTTTAACACAAGTCGTAACTGATGTTATTAGTTACGCACCTGTGGTATTGATAGCAGTTGTTTTAGTTGTTATTGGTTTTGTTCTAGGAAATATTTTGGGTCGCGCAGTAGCGCATTTTATTACTTTGTTAAAAATTGACAGGGCATTGGGCACAGCTGGCCTTAATAACCTGTCTGAGCAAGCTGGTGTTAAGGTGTCAGTAGCTAAGACTTCGGGTGCATTAGTACGTTGGGCAATAATACTTGCTTTCGTATTGTCTGCATCACAAGTATTGGGTCTGTACGCATTCTCATCATTCTTAATGTTTATACTTGGATATATTCCTACTATATTGGTAGCGTCTCTTATCTTGGTTGTGACATTCTTATTGGCTGACTTTGTTGCGAGATTAGTAGCTGGGTCTGCTAAGGCAGTTAATATGCCTTCTTCTGTTGCTGCATTCGTGGCGAGATATTCAATTATTATTGCCGGAGTGATCTCTGCTCTTGCGCAACTTAATATCGCGGCGGCAGGTCTCCTTGAAATATTGTTCGGTGGTATTATCGCCGCTGTTGCTCTTGCTCTTGGGCTTGCATTTGGTCTCGGTGGCAAGGATGCTGCTGCTCGTTATATTGAGAAGGCAGAATCTAATTGGAAATAAACCAAAACTAGTTTTGGTTTAGAATAGCAAAGGCGCCCGGCTTCGCCGGGCGCCTTTGCTATTCGTTAAGACAATACGTAGAACATTACAACCGAAACCACAGACATCAGAACTCCTCCCCACAATGTGTCTACTATTGACAAGCCAAGAGACCAATCTTTCAACGTTGCCAAGTTTGTAAAGTCATAAAATGCATACATAAGCAATCCTAATATGGCGCCAGATATTGCGGCACTTTTTATATCACCCACATTCCTAATCACAAAGTAGTAAACAGAGAATAAGGCCAGAACATAGAACACTATTGCCGCAGGCAAATTAACAACTAACGAGCCGTCTTTTACCTCAATATGAGAGGCTAATTTTTCCAAATAAAAACCCTTCATTATTTGTCCCAACCATATATAATCAAGAGCTGTAAAGGTTAACCCAGAAGCCAAAAAAGCAAGTATTATTTTCATATGTTTATAAGTATAGCATCGGGATGCTCCAGGCTTGACTTTATTAGTCAGTTTGCTATAATAGCCAGCACGTTCGTTGTCAATTCAA
>CAZGVC010000037.1:0-2740 GCA_964529065.1 uncultured Candidatus Saccharibacteria bacterium | reverse complement strand
GTCAGGCTTGAACTGACGACCTACGGTTTACAAAACCGTTGCTCTACCAACTGAGCTATGCCGGCGATAGGAAATATTCTAGCACATCTTTTAATTTTTTTCCACGTCTTCTCCCTCTTTATCCATCTCCCTCTTGTAATGCTTCAAATGGCCCCAAAAATGAACTACAAATGCCCTGTTCTCGATTGACTTGGACACGAATCTAGCCCTCAACGCTTGATACCTTTTTTCTATGAATTCATTCAATATGTCTAGTGACTTTAGCACCATGAGGACAACATAATGCAATGAGAAGCGATACATTCTTATTACTTTTTTAATTAAGAATTGTATGACCGAGTCCATGGTTCCAACAAAAACTACAATTGCATTGTATCCATCGTCTATTATCGTCTCACCAGAAACAATCTCTTTATAACTTTTATAAAAAATAAAGGCCGCACGAATCAAAAACCCGAGTCCAGCGATCGCAAATAAAATTATAAAAATAGTACTAATCATATAGCACGTCTACCTATACAGTATAACGTGAGAATGATTTAAGTTTTACGTTTTCGCCAAATTTTTGTACTCCTGATTGTATGTAACCTTCTACTGTTAATTCACCATTTTTAATGAATGGTTGAGCCATAAGCTCTGCCTCATCACTAGGAGCCATAGCACACACATGCATAGCAATATCATTAGCCATAGCACGAAACTCTGGATTGTTAGCCACGAAATCTGTCTCGCAACCAAGTACAATAATCGCACCTATAGTAGCTGTACCATGAACATAACTAGCAACAACTCCAGCGGCTATCTCGCGATCAGCCTTCTTCTCAGCCTGAGCAGCCGAATAGCTGCGAAGTATCTCACGCGCCTTGTCTGCATCTCCAGCAGCCTCATCCAAAGCTTTTTTAATCTGAGCGAATGATAAACCTGTCTCCTCACGAAGTTGTTTTATAGTATCCATAGATATTATGCTAATTCTTTTTTAATTGCCTCCAAGAAAGTACGAACTGAAACAGGGGCACCCTCATTACAAACAATAGGATACTCGATACCATTAATGTCACAGTCTGTGTTAGCTAATGCTACAACTGGAATACGCATGCGCTGCGCCTCCTTAATACACATATCCTCCTTCTTAGCATCAACGATAACTATTGCTCCAGGTAATCCTGTTACATTAGACAATCCTCCAAAATTACGATCAAGACGCTCGATATCTTTTTGAATAAGCATTTGCTCTTTTTTAGTGTACACTGCTAGTTCGCCTTTCTCTTTTTTAGAAAGTAGCTCGTGTAGCTTCTCAATTCTTTTCTTGATCTGAGGGAAATTAGTAATTGCTCCACCTATGTAACGATCAGCTACATATGGTTGATTCATTGAGAGAGCTATCTCCTTAACTGTCTGACGTATCTCAGGCTTTGTTCCAACGAAAAGGATTTGCTTGTTAGCAGCAGCGACAGATTTTAGAAAAGCAACAGCTTTGTCGAAATCAGCGATAGTTTTCTCTAGGTCAATAAAATCAACACCATTTGAAGATGTGGCAACATAACTCTTAGTTGAAGGGTGGCGACGTGTGCGTGTGTAGCCGTAGTGCGCTCCAACCTTCATTAGGTTATCAATACTAAATATAGACATGGGTGCAATAATAACAGATATTTGCCTTTTTTGCAATCTTGCCTACTCCTCGTCGGATGAGCCGAATTCACCAGTGAAGTTATTGAGGGCGTCGAATATCAGATCAAGATTCCCCTCCATTATTTTAGGTAATCCGTGCCAAGACTGCTTGATACGATGATCGGTCACACGATCTTGGGGATAATTGTAAGTTCTTATCTTCTCGCTTCTGTCACCTGTTCCAACTTGAGCTAACTTGGCATCACGATTCTTGGCATCATCACTCTCTTGAGCCATCTGATCTAGCTTTGCTTGGAGCATCTCCATGGCACGCTCGCGATTCTTGAGCTGGCTGCGCTCAATTGTACAGCGTACGGCTATACCTGTTGGCTTGTGTATTATACGCACCGCGGTCTCAACCTTGTTCACATTCTGCCCGCCCGCTCCACCTGACCTAGACGTCTCTATTTCGATATCACTCTCCGGTATTACAACTTTTTTAACTTCACGTATAGGCATAATAGACACAGATATTGTAGAGGTGTGCACGCGGCCATTCTTCTCTGTATCTGGTATACGTTGCACACGGTGAACACCTGATTCAAATTTAAAAGCGTCATAGGCATTCTTGCCACGCAACTCAAAAGACACATATTTGTACCCTCCAACGTCTGAGACTGATTCGTCCATTTTCTGCCAAGCTATGTGATGAGTCTCGGCATATACCTGATACGCATGAGCCAGTTCCGCGGCAAACAATGTCGACTCGTCCCCTCCTGCCCCGCCCTGAATTTCGAGTATTAACGCTTTTGGTTTAGCTTCTTCCTCTCTGTCTTTTTTAACTATTTCTGACATTTCGTCATATAACTTCTTGCTCTCCATTTCTAATCTGTCTACATCTTCACGAGCCAGCTCGGCCATCTCAGGATCAGACAGAAGCTCCTTAGCGTCAGCTAGGTCGTTCAGCATTTTCTCATAACTGTCTGCCAAGTATTTTGTTTTTATATTATTTTTAAAATCTTCTAGATTCATATTTTTTTAATTATAACAGAAAAGGAATAACAAAAACTCGCATTCGCGAGTTTTTGTTTGTTACGCTATTTAGCAGCCTTAGCTTGGCGTTTCTTGAATC
>CAZGVC010000036.1:0-2862 GCA_964529065.1 uncultured Candidatus Saccharibacteria bacterium | reverse complement strand
TGGCCAACCTCTTGTCGACATCAGGTGCGGCCATTCATATTGACGTCAACAAGATTCGTTATCACCTTGAAAAGAGGAGTAAGGATCTCGGACTGGCTCACAAGATTGGCGCCCTGGTTGCGGTCGGCCTTGTCTCCAGAGGGTACAGTGTTGTTCTGGATTTCTCATGTGACATGGCGTTCACCAGGGGCTACATTGAGGAGTTTATTCGCTCACGCGCTCACAACTACAACGTCAGTTGTGGGTTCGAGTATCGGCAGAATCGGGTTACTTGGGAGCAGGTGATTGAGGGGTTTGTTTACCTCAATATTCCGGCCTGGTACCAAGAGGCAGTCTCTCTCCGTTTCCCTGGTTTGACCGCCATCAATCTTCGTATTCGAGAGGCAATCAGAACCAGGTGGTTCTTCTACTGGCCTAACGGCCAGTTGATTTGCCGCAAATTCCCGGGGTTTGAGATTGTTCATGCGGACTTGATTAAAGGCATTCGCCCACTAAGTCAGGAAGAAGTTTCCTCTGTGGGCGGTTCACCAAGAGATTAGAGATTAGTCTCGCTTTCTGTGATGGCCGCGCGTTTACGCGCGGCTTTTTCTTTTTGTATTTATTTGGTTTTATTTTTTAATGTCGTACAATATAGACATGACACTCAGCGAGTACAGAGATCAATTTTTAGAATATATAGAAATAGAAAAAGGTCGCTCGCATCTTACTGTCCGTAATTATAATCACTACATCACAAGGTTCATAGACTTTTTAAAAAGTGAAACACCGTCTGACATTAACGACAAAGTCATGCGTGAGTACAGACTTTATCTTAATCGTCTCCCTGCGACAGCAAAGAAAAACAGCGCCACACTAGACAAGCGCACTCAGAATTATCATATGATTGCCTTACGTGCCTTTTTCAAATATTTACGCAAGCGCGGCGTTGCAATATACGACCCAGAGAAAATAGAATTAGCTAAGACCCCCGGCCGCGAACTAGACTTGATCACAGACAAGGAACTGGAGAGACTTTTCTCCGCCCCAGATCAAAAGAACGTATCCGGACTGCGTGACTCAGCGATACTGGCTATGCTTTTCTCCACCGGTCTTCGTGTTAGCGAGTTATGTAACTTAGATAGGTACATGGATATGTCTAGTCGCGAGATAAGTGTGCGTGGCAAGGGTGGCAAGGTGCGTGTAGTGTTCCTCTCTGACGCTGCTGTTGATGCTGTTAATAGATATTTGGACAAGCGTGTCGACATCGATGAGGCGATGTTCGTCGATCACTCCCCTCGTGCTCACTCACGTATACAAAAAGGTGAATCCACCCGCCTAACCACTCGCTCAGTTGAGAGGATAATCGAGAAGTATGCCGCCCTAGCTGGCATCGCCAAGAAGTGCACCCCTCATGTGCTGCGTCACTCATTTGCAACTGATCTTCTATACAATGGTGCCGACCTACGCACTGTGCAGATGATGCTTGGTCATGCGTCTATTGCTACCACTCAGGTGTATACCAATGTAACTAACAAGTTCCTCCGTGACCAATTCGAAAAGTTCCACAATAAGAAGAAATAGTTACCCCAACACTAATCCAAAAACAAAGTTTGCGATATCTGAGAAGAATAAGCTGAACAAATATCCAGCGACCAGTATTGCGACTATCATTGATAGTGGGTTGTATTCTAGCTCTGTTGCAAAAGATTTAAGACGCGGGAATATTGCTCGGAGTATGTGCATGCCGTCGAACGGTGGTATTGGTATCAAGTTGAAAAGTCCTAGCCCTAGATTTACAACTGCTATTTTGATGAAGAGGCCGTTGTACTCACTTAGAAAGTTTGATTTGATTAATATTAAAAATATAAAACAGAGCGCAAAGTTGGTAGCAATGCCAGCCACAGAGACGAAGACCTCTTTTGCTTTTGTTGTTAGGTAGCCGGGGTCAATTGGTACAGGCTTGGCCCACCCGAACACACCGAACCCAGACAGAACAGCCATAAGCGGCAGAGCCACAGACCCAATCAGGTCAATGTGTGGTCCAGGATTTAGTGTTAGCCTCCCTGCCCGCTTGGCTGTTGTGTCGCCGCACAGTAATGCTGCATAGCCGTGCGCAATCTCGTGCAGAATTATAGAGTAGATCACTATGCCGATATAGATAAACATTTCGATATTCATGTGTAAATTTTAACATAAAATACCTCACCATCACTTTTTGATTTTCTTTTAAAATGGGAGTACTCTATATATAGAATAGTAGATAAATAGGAGATCCCCAGTGAAAGACCTTTTTCAAGACATTTTTGTTCCAGGTGCATTTCAATACACAGAATCTTTTGCCAAGAAGTTGGAGGAGTGTAAAATTAAAACGCTCGAGGCGGCTGTTGCCAGGAGATCCAAAAGCAAGCTTTTCAAGCTTGCAGAGCCTGCCGTTCCAGAAGTCGGTGTGTCTTGTACCTACAACGAACTAACAGGCAAGATAGACTTCACGGTTTTCTGCGAAAGCAGCTTCTGTTTCATTTCTTGCGACAACGAAGAGTGGAGTGTTGTAGAGGTTAGGCAAATGTCTCGAGACACACTTGTCGCACTAAGAAATCAAATCTCTTCGGCCATGTTTGAGAATTCTGCGAGTAGATTTGCTGGTGTCGTTAACGGTTTTATACCCATTGAAGCCAGGAGGGAGATTGATGGATCTCGACTGTTCGTGTGGTATAACGGAGACCAGAGGGCGTCAGTTTTTCATTTGAACACTCCACTTTGTCAGTGAGCGGCGCAAGCCGCTTTTCTTTTTTATTTGTCTAAATGCTAAAATGTTAAGGATATGAAACTAATCAGCTGGAATGTAAATGGAATAAGAGCGGGATTCAACAAGGATACATTTAA
>CAZGVC010000035.1:0-2991 GCA_964529065.1 uncultured Candidatus Saccharibacteria bacterium | reverse complement strand
TCACAAAGTATTTTTATTTGATTTATTATAAAACAAAAGCCGCCCGGGCGAAGCCCGGGCGGCTTTTGTTTTAATTTAATATTAACTATTTTCTAGACTCAGCGATTTCTTTTGCAATATTTGCTGGAACTACATCGTATTTACCGAATTCCATTGTAAATGTTGCACGTCCCTCAGTCATCGAGCGAAGTGAATTCACATACCCGAACATCTCAGATAGCGGAACCAGCGCATTAACAACCTTGTCTTGTCCACGCTCGCCCATGCCTTCTATTTGTCCACGTTTAGAAGAGATGTTACCCGTGATGTCTCCATAGAACTTGTCAGGAGTTACTATCTCCACCTTCATGATTGGTTCAAGGATGGCACCCTTGGCACGAGTTACGGCCTCTTGTAATGCCATACCAGCAGCTAGCTTGAAAGCGATCTCAGATGAGTCCACCTCGTGGAATGATCCATCGTATAGTTCACAAGACACATCCACCATCTTGAAGCCTGCGATGATACCCCTGTCCATAGTTTCCTTCAAACCTTTCTCAACAGCTGGAATATACTCTTGAGGTACAGCTCCACCTTTGATTGAGTTGATGAACTCGAAATGGTCGTATCTCTTAGTATTCTTAGGCAAGTCTTCTGTCGCAACTGAATAATCAATAGGGCGAACTTTGACACGAACGTGTCCGTATTGACCGCGTCCTCCTGATTGCTTAACATATTTACCTTCTGCGTCAGCTTCACCGAGTATTGTCTCGCGATATGCAACTTGAGGTTTGCCTGTTGTACATTCAACATTGAACTCACGCTTCATACGATCAACGATAATATCAAGATGAAGTTCACCCATACCAGCGATAATGGTCTCATTAGTCTCCGAGTCAGATGTCACGCGGAATGTTGGATCCTCAACAGCAAGCTTCGACAAAGCGATACCCATTTTCTCTTGATCAGCTTTTGTTTTTGGCTCAACACGCATCGAGATAACTGGCTCAGGAACAACAATCTTCTCCAATACTACTGGATGCTCCTCAGTACACATTGTGTCTGATGTTACTGTGTCTTTTAGACCTACCGCAGCAGCAATCTCTCCAGCGTACACCATCTTAACCTCCTCACGCTCATTAGCATGCATACGCAAAATACGAGATACACGCTCCTTCTTGTCTTTTGTTGAGTTGTAAATATAAGAACCAGCCTCAAGAGAACCAGAATACACACGGAAGAAAGTAAGTTGCCCTACGAACGGGTCCGCCATCGACTTGAAAGCAAGAGCTGCAAAAGGTGCAGTATCTGATACCTCGAGAGTCATAGCCTCACCTGTATTTGGGTCTAATCCTTTTGGTGCATCGATATCAAGTGGTGATGGCAAGTAATCAATAACCGCATCCAGAACAAGTTGCACTCCACGATTCTTAAGAGATGAACCACAGAATACAGGGAATAGCTCATTAGCAATTGTAGCCTTACGAATAGTAGCCTTCAACTCCTCAACCGAGAACTCTTTACCCTCTAAATACTCAGTCATCATCTTCTCATCTGTCTCGACAATTCTCTCGATCATCTCGGCACGGCGAGTCTTAGCCTCCTCTAAATGCTCAGGAGCAATATCATGGAAAGATACATCTTTACCTTTGTCACCAGTAAACTTAACCTCCTTCATTGTTAGAAGGTCAATGATACCGTCAAAATTCTCCTCCTCTCCGATTGGCATGTGCATGCGCACTGCCTTAGGAGAAAGACGATTCAGAATAGATTGATAGCTGCGATCGAAATTCGCACCCATACGATCAAGCTTGTTGATATAACAGATACGAGGCACCATAGCATCAGATGCATATCTCCAGTTAGTCTCAGATTGTGGCTCCACACCTGCTACGCCGTCGAACACCACCACCGCACCGTCAAGTACACGGAGTGAACGCTTTACCTCAATAGTGAAGTCAATGTGTCCTGGTGTGTCGATAATATTGAATCTACATTTTTTAGATACATCTTTTGCGTCCATGTATGTAGGGTTCCAGAATGCTGTTGTCGCAGCAGAGGTAATAGTAATACCACGCTCACGCTCCTGCTCCATCCAATCCATCACTGTTGCACCCTCGTGCACCTCACCGATTTTGTGTGACACTCCAGTGTAGAACAAAATACGTTCTGTTGTTGTCGTCTTACCAGCGTCAATGTGAGCAATAACTCCAAAGTTTCTGGTTTTATTTAGTGGGTAATCTCTTGCCATATATTTTTTTATTTAGGTATTTAATGATAACAGTTTTATTTTTTAAATGGAACACCGATAATCTCGAAGAACTTTGTAGCGTCCTCTTTACCTTTTGCTGTTGTTACCATTGTTACTGCCATACCGAATATGTCTTTCAATTCCTCATCCTTGATCTCAGGGAAAATGCTGTGCTCCTTGATACCGAATGTCATGTTACCTATTGCATCAACATTTTTCTTATCGAGTCCGCGGAAGTCCTTGGTACGAGGAAGAGCAATAGAGAAAACTTTATCTAAGAAGTCATACATGCGTTTACCACGAAGAGTAACCGCAACACCAATCTCATCTCCTTCACGGATCTTGAAACTAGCTACTGACTGTTTAGCTTTTCTAATACTTGGTTTTTGACCTGTAATTTTTGAAAGTCTGTCTACAACGAACTCGTTCTTGTGACGATCCTTCTTCATAGCTGAACCTGTCGCTACAGCTATAACTACTTTTGTTAATTTTGGAACAGCAAGCTTGTTGCTGTATCCAAATTCTGATTTCATCATCTCATACGCCTCTGCAGCGCGAGAATGTACATTTTTAATTGCCATAATTTTTCTATGCGCACGATATTATACGTCACGCATTTACATCTAATTAACTTTTTAATAAACAATTCGAACCCGCATATAATAACACAAATTTAACATTTATGCTATGCATGACTACACCCCCGCGAACCCTTCGCCGACGGCGACAGACTCGAGTATTTTGTTAACCACTCTGTGTTC
>CAZGVC010000034.1:0-3087 GCA_964529065.1 uncultured Candidatus Saccharibacteria bacterium | reverse complement strand
CATGACAATTATTAATGTTAAAGTAGATAAAAACAAAACTGAGCCAGCTGTAAGCCTTCTAAGAAGATTTCAAAAGAAAGTTCAGGAGTCTGGAGTTCTCCCTCGTGTACGCAGCATAAGATACAGCGAGCGTGAGCTTTCAGGATTAAAAGTAAAACGTGCAAAGCTTAAAAAATTGGCTGGTGCAGTAAAATACGCTAGATTGAAAAGATTAGGAGTAGCGATAGACAAGAAAAAGAAATAGAAATGAGAAAGTCTCTACATAATGTAGAAATAGTTTCCGAAACAGGCACAATTCCAAATGTGCCTGTTTTGCAAATTAAAGAATATATATTAGGTAAGAAGTTCAATTTAAATTTAATTTTCATAGGACCGAGGAAAGCTTTGGAATTAAATAAGACATACAGACAGAAAGACTACACTCCGAACATTTTAACTTTTCCTTTGGATGATAATAATGGTGAGATTTATATTTGTAGAAGTGTCGCAAGAAAACAATACAAAGATTTTGATATGTCTTATGAAAAATATCTGACACTGTTAGTGGTACACGGGATATTGCATTTGAAAGGACACGATCATAGTAGTACAATGGAGGAACTAGAAGATGAGCTCACAAAAAAATTCTACAAATAAAAAAGAGGTATCTATTGAGAACTTGCGTCTTGGTATTGATATAGGCTCATCTTACTTGCGCGCAGCAGTAACAACTAGCGATGGATTACTAATGGATGTGTACGAGGAGCCGTCATTTGGTGTATCTTGCGGTGTTGTGACAGAAGAAGAAGCTTTTCAGGAGTCCGTGTCGAAGTTAATCAAAAAGATTAACAAAAATTATAAGAAGTTGCCAGGACAAATACTAGTTGGTGTTGGTGGCGTGGGACAGAGGTCCAGTACAACAGTGGTGAATACATTCGTATCGCGCGCTGATGGAGTTATAAGTTTTATTGATATAGAAAAATTAACAACATTAGCAAAAGACAAATGCGAAGCAGCTAAGAATAAGACAATATTGCATGCTATACCTATTAAAAATTGGGTTGATGGAGTTGAGGTTGTCGGCAATCCAGAAGGCTTAAAAGGTAGCAAGATAGAAAGCAAGATACTAATAATATCCGACGACGCAAAACAAGAACAAATAATAATTGATACTTTTGAAGCAATCGGAGTAGACATAGACATGCTAGTCTCTGCCCCACTAGCTGATGCTTATGTGTCACTATCTAAGAGAGAGAAACGCATAGGCGCAGCAAGTATAAATATAGGAGCAGATACAACTAGTATATGCGTGTATGAAAATGGTGTTCCGCTGCTCGTGTCTATTATCAAAGCTGGAGGTGAGCAGATCACTAGCGACATCGCATTAGGTTTGCGTGTTCCAGTTGATATAGCCGAAGAGATCAAACACGGCAACAATGACACAGACTACTCGAAACGTCGTTATGAAGAAATAGTAGAAGCCAGGGTCAGTGACATGGCAATGAAAATCACGGATGAGCTAGCGAGAATAATGCGTGCTGAATTGTTGCCTGCTGGAGTTGTTCTGCTTGGTGGTACATCACTATTAACTAAAATAGAATATTATTTTAGATTCGACCTCAAGCTACCGATTGGGAACGCTTTGCGTAACTTGCGCGCTAGTGAGAAATTCTACGTAGACGATATAAAATATGCCCGTGTGTACGGCCTAACATTTTTCGCTGAATCTATATCCGAGGGAGGTCTGTATATGTCATTACTTAAAAGAGGATTCGCAAAAACATCTAATTTTATAAAGAGATTTCTACCATAAAAGACACCTTTGTCAACTTAGCTATACAAATATTTCTTTGCTATACTTAACCCATTACTCACATTAAAAAGTATGGCTAAAATCACAGGTACAACAATAGAAACAGCAGCAAATATAAAAGTTATCGGTATAGGAGGATCAGGCAAGAACGCACTGAATCACATGGTTAACTCAAAAATAAAAGGAGTTGAGTTCATCGCTATAAACACAGACACTCAAGATCTTCACAATTGTCTAGCTGAGAAGAAAATTCACATCGGCAAGAACTTAACACGAGGACTCGGGGCTGGTATGGATCCAGAGGTCGGCAAGAGATCAGCAGAAGAGACTCGCGAGGAGATAATGGAGGCCATCAAGGGTGCCGACATGGTATTCATTGCTGGAGGTTGTGGAGGAGGAACATTCACTGGTGCCGCTCCTGTTGTTGCTAGTATTTGTAAAAATGAAGGCATATTAACTGTTGCTGTTGCTACTAAGCCATTCTTCTTCGAAGGTGCACAACGTATGCGTCTAGCTGAGAAAGGTTTGGAGGATTTGGAGAAAGAGGTTGATGCACTCATCACAATACCGAATGACAGAATATTATCTGTTGTAGACAAGAACACTACTGTGACACAAGCCTTCGCAATGTGTGACGAGATATTAAAACAAGCCGTAGAAGGCATCTCGGAGATCATACGCCTATCAGGCCGCATGAATCTGGACTTCAATGATATTAGACGCATTCTCAAGGATTCTGGTACAGCATTATTCGGTATGGGGCGTGCCGCTGGAGAGAGTCGCGCAGCAGACGCAGCCACAGCCGCTATATCTAATCCGCTTTTGGATATATCAATCAACAATGCAACAGGACTGCTATATGTAATATTCGGCTCAGATGACTTAACATTACTCGAAACTGCTGACGCTTCTCGTATTGTTACTGAATCTGTTTCTAACGATGCCAAGATTATATACGGTATTTACAATGATGAGACCTTGAAAAAAGATGAGATAAAAGTAACTGTAATAGCTACTGGCTTCCCTACTTCTCGCAAACACTCAGAAGACAGGGAGACTTTTTACAACAGGGAGACTCCTAAACCGGAACCAAAACTAGAAAAAGAGGTAACTCTTCGTGACGCAATCTCTAAAAAAGATACAGAGAATAGAATCGATAACTCAGTGACTGAAAGTGACACACAAGAAAAAGAAAACAAAGTTGAAAAATTCTCAGAAGACAAGAAAACCAAACCAATGATTAATGTTGATGAGGATGAAGACGATGACTGGGGATCGCTACCTCCATTCTTACA
>CAZGVC010000033.1:0-3220 GCA_964529065.1 uncultured Candidatus Saccharibacteria bacterium | reverse complement strand
AAGAAATATAATAAATACAAATTAGCCAGCGCAGACAATGGTCAAGATTCGGACTCTGATACTTGGAGCAAATTCCTCTCCGCCCTTTATGACGACCTCAATACCGCCAAGGCATTAGCCGTCATACATTCTTCTACTAATTACAAAGACATAGAGAGAATGTGCGAAGTGTTAGGTGTTAAAATATAAAACAAAAGGCCTGGGGCGCGCATGCGCGCTCCAGGCCTTGACGGTTGATATCAGCCCTGTTTAAGTTTGAAAGGCTCTCCGTAACCACGAGAGCCGAGCAGCCAGTCGGCGAACTGGTATGCAGGGCCACCTTCTTGGCCTTTGGGGTCTTCTTCCCCTGTCATCAGCCTGTACATCTCACGACTGGCGTCGTGTACGATGGTCGCGATGATCGCAGACAAGTCCTCATCTTTTTTGAGTAGTTCATAGAACCCCTCGACGGTCATCAGTTCTGATTTTCCGGTTGAAGAGGTCTTGATTCTCACGAGTGCCTGCCCGAACAGGGCTATGACTAATTCGCCCCCTGCTTGAACCCTGTTGGCGGTCATTGGCTCCAGATGTACTGCGAGTCTGTAGAAGTCATTGTGAATCCAACCACCAACGACCGTGTCATTAACGCACAGTTGACGTGATGAAAGGGAGAGGTGGTTGGCATCTTCACCAGCACCCGGCTCATGCCACCACTTCATTGTTGCTGCTTCAGCAACAGTTTTGAGGCCGTCACGCCCGTTGCTTTGAAGCAGGAACAACTCGTACATTCGCTCAGCGGCATACCCTTCTTGGGTTTTACTCATTCGATCAATCCAATTCCTGACGAGTTCGCTTTTAAAAGTTTTGATTGTACAGCTGGTCATGCTGATTTCCTTTACTGTTAAGTTGATTAAGCCCTATATAGGGCATGTACAGAGACTGTAAAGTACACTACAACATATAAAGAATAAAGTCAATATATTGAGTGTTTTAAGTTCTCCCCACAATCCCCTATTTTCTCCTAATGTCTAGACTGGAACTTTCTGTAAATTGGAATACACTAGTAATTAACTAAATCTATGGCGCAGGATTATAAAAAATATTCAAAATACGACAAGCCGCGCGAGGAACGTAATCCATTCGATGGTGCTCGTATACCGCCACAAAACATAGACGCCGAGAAGGCTTTGCTTGGAGCGATTATTATCTCCCCCGAGGCTATATACGAAATAGTCGACCTCATGAGCGATGACAGTTTTTATGTTGAGAAGCATCGCATAATTTGGAAAGCTATAACAGAATTAGTTGAGAAGAAGGAGCCAGTAGACCTCGTATCGCTTAATTCATACCTTAAAAAGGATAATAATATTGACCGCATTGGTGGCGCGCAATATCTTGTTGATCTATCTAATACTGTTGGTTCAGCAGCTAATATCAAGTATTACGCTCTTGAGTTACGCAAGAAACAACTGCTACGCAGATTGATCGAAGCTTCGACACGTATCGCAGACAAGAGCTTCTCAGAAAAGGAAGAGGTTGAACACATATTAGAAGAAGCAGAAAAAGAAATATTCGAGATCACTTCAGAAGGTTCAGGTGCTGGACGCTTGATTCATCTTGGCGAGTTGATTGATGAAGCTTGGAAAAGAGTTGAGAAGTTACACGACGGCACAACTGGTATACGCGGAGTGCCTACCGGTTTCAATAATCTTGATAACAAATTATCAGGATTTCAAAAGTCAGATCTTATTATACTAGCTGCGCGCCCATCAGTTGGTAAGACTTCTCTTGCGCTAGACTTTGCTCGTACTGCTGCTGTGAAGCACAATGTACACACTGCTATTTTCTCACTTGAAATGTCTAAGGAGCAGTTGTTCGATCGTATGCTTGCGGCTCAGTCTCGTGTGGATGGTTGGAGATTGCGCACAGGCAAGCTCTCGATGGAGGATGACATAGAGAGATTGCAACAAGGCCTTCATGACTTGGCCAAGGCCCCTATTTTTATTGACGACACTCCAGCTAATAATATTGTAAACATGAGGTCTGTGTTACGCAGGCTCAAGGCCGAGCAACCAGTTGGACTTATTATTGTTGATTATTTGCAGCTAATGGGTACAACAAGACAATATGACTCGGTGGTGCATCAGACAACTGAGATTTCGCGTTCACTCAAAGGTCTAGCCAAAGAGTTCAATGCCCCAGTTATCGCACTTTCGCAGTTGTCTCGTAATGTTGAGCAGCGTGGAGGCAGGCCTCGTCTGTCGGACTTGCGTGATTCAGGATCTATTGAGCAGGATGCCGATGTTGTTATGTTCATTCATCGTGAGGAGAAATATGGCGAGCAAAATCAAAACAATAATGTTGTTGAGATATTAGTTGAGAAGCATCGTAACGGTCCAACAGGTAACACCAAGTTAATGTTCGACGACAAGAAGACTAGCTTCGTTGAGGTGGCTGATGATGTATTCGGTGAAGCCATAGTCCCACAGATGAATGTAGAGCTGTAATATGAATCAAAAAGAAAACTTGGTTGCATTATTGTTAAAGTTCCCCGGTGTTGGACCAAAACAGGCCCAGCGTTTTGCTTATTACCTCATGAAGCAATCCAAAGGTTATGTTGATCAGCTAACCAGCGCCCTCCAAGACATCAAGATGCATTCCAAGCAATGCGCTCATTGTTATACCTGGTTCTCAATTGAGAATAACTCTGGCGACCTGTGTAACATTTGCAAAGACGAGAATCGGGACCAATCCGAACTTCTTCTAGTTGAAAAAGAGCTAGACATAGACGCCATTGAGAAGACAGGTGAATACACAGGCAAATACTTTGTCCTAGGCGGTCGCCTCCCCTTTTTGGCCGACAACCCCAAGGAACACATCAGAATACAAGAGCTAGTAAGCAGAATAATCACTCTTTTAAAAGAAGAAGAGAATAAGAATTTAAAAGAAATTATTTTTGCCCTTCCTGTTAACGATGAAGGCGATAACACAGTTGAATATATACAAAAAACTATTAATCAAATAGTTGGCATAGACAAGATCAAAATTTCTCATCTCGCCCGTGGTGTATCGACCGGCCTCGAAATGGAATACATAGACAAGAACACTTTCAAATACGCCTTCAATTCGAGGAATTAGAAAACGTTTTTTTAAATTTTTTTATTTCAAGCACTAAAAATCCCCTGTTTTAGAGGGGGATTTTTAGTGCTTTGTTTATTTAAAACGAAACCTAGGTTTGGTT
>CAZGVC010000032.1:0-3411 GCA_964529065.1 uncultured Candidatus Saccharibacteria bacterium | reverse complement strand
TTCGCAAGCGAGCCTTCACGTATTAGGTCATCACAATGTACCACCTCGGCACGAATGAATCTATCTTTAAAGTCTGTGTGTATTGCTTGACCAGCAACCGGAGCAGTACTATTTTTCTTAATAGTCCAGCCACGTGTCTCATCTTCACCTGTTGTAAAATATGTCTCGAGGCCAAGTGTGCGATATGCACTAGTGATTAA
Organism: uncultured Candidatus Saccharibacteria bacterium; assembly: GCA_964529065.1. Lineage (GTDB taxonomy): Bacteria > Patescibacteriota > Minisyncoccia > Phycocordibacterales > UBA5272 > JAUPVO01. The sequence continues at coordinate 3,211 of CAZGVC010000032.1, read as the reverse complement.
TGTTTTAATACCATCATCTTTGCCGCCAAGCTCGCTACGCATCATAGTCTTCTCTTCACCTTCAAAGTCTTTTAGATCATCCTCAATCTTTGCATCGATAACACAATAATCAAAATTATTCTCTTTTAAAAAGTTGATTAGCTTTGTGAACCTCTCGTCACCAATCTCGTCCAGATTCTTGCCTCCAGCTTTTTTATTTAGACCGTATAAAAACTTCTTTGCAGTTATAAGGTTGAGTTGTTTGATTTGTTTTAACTCCTCATCTGTCCAAGAATTTTGAGATACCAGTTTACCGCCTTCAAGTGAGGAGATTAGTTTTTCTAGTGTAGCGTCGAGTGCTATGAATTCTTTGTCTCCCTTTTTGACATCTTTTACTATGTTAGACTTTCTATTCTTACAAGTCTCAAGGTCTGCTTGTATTAACTCAAAATTAATGACTTCAATATCAAATAGCGGGTCTACTGCATTGTTAACATGCAAGACTTTGTCATCCTCGAATATTCTAACCATCTCTAGGATTGCATCTGTCTCACGTATGTGTGAGAGGAATTTGTTACCGAGCCCTTCACCCTCACTCGCCCCCTTAACGAGTCCTGCTATATCTACGAACTCTACAACAGCAGGGATAGTCTTTTTAGAATTAGAAAGTTTGGACAATTGCCACAATCTGTCATCTGGTACCTCAACAATACCCACTGACGGGTCAATCGTACAAAAAGGATAATTCTCCGCTGGTACACTGTTTTTAGTTAAAGCGTTAAAAAGTGTCGACTTTCCAACATTCGGTAACCCCACAATTCCAATAGATAATGACATATTTAAAATATACTAACATAAAACAGCGTCGCCCCGAAGGGGCGGCGCTGTTTTAATTTTTATTTACCTTCCATCGCTGCTGCGGCCATAGCTTTTAACTTATTCGGATCTTCATCCTTTAAAAGTTCCGCAAGTTTCGATTGATACTTTTGCATCACTTCGAAAGAAGCATACATTTCAGGTTTACCAGCATCAGTTAATGTTTTGATCTCTTTTGCAATATTCTCGAACAAAGCAGGGTCCTTCTCCATCAACTTCATTATCATCTCTTGTTGATCCTTTGGGAGATTGCGAGTACCAACCTTTGCAGCTTGTTTTAAAAAGAATTGTCTTATACTCATGTTATTTTGCTAACTCAGCATCAAGATAAGCAGAGAACGCTTCGACAGAAGCGATCTTCGAAAGATCTGTGATTCTCTGACCGTTGATAATAAACGATGGTGTTCCTTGTAGTCCAATAGACACCGCCTCTTTCATATCTCTCTCAACTCTTGTCTTAATCTCAGCAGTAGCCATGTCTGTTTTCATTTTGTTAACATCAATACCAAGTGTTGCGGCGTAGCCCAATATCTTAGCCTCAGCATCAAGAGAATTAGCCCACTCTTCTTGCTTCTCGAACATTACTTTTTTGAGTTCCCAGAATTTGTTCTGTTTACCTGCAGCCTCAGCAGCAATAGCCGAAAGCATTGCATTCTGATGTATTTGAGTTAATGGGAAATATCTATATACGAATTTAACCCTGTCTGCATATTTAGCTTCAACAGAAGTCACTATCGGTTCGAAAGCTTTACAAGATGGACATTGGAAATCAGCATACTCTACAACTGTTACCTTAGCATTAGCTGGACCAACATAATGATCATCAGCTTGAGTTACAACATTAACAGGAGCTTCTAATTTTTTAACTTGCGAGTATTTGTTATAAGCAAAAAATGCTATCAATGCCAATACAATAGCAATGATTATATTTCTAGTCGAAAATAAATTTGTTTTCATGATGAATATTATATCACAATAACTTTGGGTACAAATATTTGTCTATATAGGCTTTTACGTCGAACTTTTTCTCACAACCACTGCGCGCCATATATCTAATAGTACCGAATACCGGCCTAGGGAACCAGGCTCTGTCATGCAATCCTCCAATACTCCACAAGACCCCAACATAAGCATTCGGGCATCTGCCGTCTAATTCATACAAGTTATTAAGGTATATAGCAATTCGAATCGCCTCTTCTGGAGATTCTGACCATTCTAATATTTTCTTGGCCCAATACATACGCATGTAACCATGCATCTTGCCAGTCTCCACCATTTCTAATTGAGCAGCATTCCACAAGTCGTCATGAGTCTTAGCTTTTTCGAATTGCTCTAAAGTGTAAACATATTCCCTCTTATCTGTACGTGCCTTGTTAAGTGTCACCTGGGCCCAATTTGCTAATCCAGCAAAATTATCATAATTAGAATTATAATAACAATAATTGTCAGACAACTCGGCACGAACAATTAGCTCTTCTAAGAATGGATCATTGATTGCGTCTGCTATTTTTCTATTGACCTTCTTTAAATACTCGAGGGCAATTCTCTGTCTACTGATTTGTCCGAACATAATATATGGAGACAGGTTACTTTGTGCGTTACGATTTGGATCGTTGCGCATCTCGCCATAAATATTAATTTTGTTTTCTAAAAACCTATCTAAACTTTCTTGCGCTGCTTTTTCACCAGGGTTCCATTTAACAGAAAAAGTATTTATATGTTTTACACTTTTTACCTCTTTTTTAATTTTGTCCCAATTCGTATTTTTAATACACTCATTTACAAAGTGTGCATTGTTATTCTTATTTGACTTCATTTTAGGAAAATCAGTCAGAAACGCTTCTATTTTCTTATGTATTTTTGGCCTAATTGTTCTGGCTGCGAACTCTTGCTTATCACTAGTCTCCCACACAGGGATGATGTTATACCCGTCGACCTTCTGCACCGATATTATATTTCTCTTTAAAAACTTTTCCTCCCAACTATTTGAATCACGTATGGGAGTCATATCGAGTATCAGCACCCCAGCAGCCACCTGGCGGCATATCTCTGACAATGACTCCGCCGTGTCTTTGGTATGAGCTATTATCATTGGTATATTCAGCTTAGCCAAATTCTCCTGCACCTGGGCCAGTCCGTCGAACATGAACTCATAACTTCTCTGTGCCCCATCACAATACTCATCATAAACACTGAACACAACATACAACATCGCATCATTCTCCTCCGCTAACTGTGACGCATATATTAGTGCCCAATTGTCCTCCACCCTCTGGTCACGTGACATGTGATACACGACCGCACCACCTGTGTATACAACGTCATTCATTTTCTTCACCCTCCGCATGTCAAACAT
>CAZGVC010000031.1:0-3606 GCA_964529065.1 uncultured Candidatus Saccharibacteria bacterium | reverse complement strand
AAACTTTTCAGTATTTCAATAAACATCTGTGGGTTGCCAGCTCCATTGCTTGCTTTCATACATTTCCCAACGAAGAACATCAAAAGCTTATCGGCCCCAGCTTTGTACTCGGCCCACTCTTTTTGATTTTCAGCTACAATTTGTTCTACAACTTTTTTAAGTGCGTCAGTGTCAACAACTTGTATTAGGCCTAACTCATTCGCACGAGCCTCTGGATCGGTGTCATTCTTCATTATGTCTAGGAGCAAGTCTTTTGCTCCACGTGATGACAACTTGTTAGCGCTGATCATCTTTATCATATTACTCAAATGCACCGCACTTGGAAGTTTCAATGTGTCATCCTTTGACATGTAACCAACAGCATCAGTACAGAGGTAATTAGCCAAAGTCTTCTTCTCCTCAGGGTTTAGTCCATCGGTTGCAGATTTGTAGTAAATGTATAACTCATTGTTGTCTACTAGTTGCTCGATTTGTTTCGGTTGTAGATTATAACTTGTCAGAGTATCTTTTATATTCCAAGGCAAGTCAGGCAGTTCTGATTTTAATTTATCAAGATCAAATTCAGAATGTAAATACATTTTAGGTAAATCCGGATCAGGGAAGTAACGATAATCTTGAGCATTTTCTTTTTTGCGCTGACTAAATGTCTCATTCTTAACTTCATCCCAACCACGAGTCTCCTGAACAACCTTTTCTCCTTTGGCTAAGAGGTCGGCATGACGGTCCACTTCATACATTATTGCTTTCTCAACACTAGCGAATGAGTTCAGGTTCTTCACCTCACACTTTGTACCGAACACATTCTTGTCTTTAGTTATTGATATATTCGCTTCTAGTCTCATTTGGCCTTTCTCCATGTCTGCGTCGCTGGCGCCAAGTGTACGCAAGAGCCTCTGTAGCTCCTTACCAAAATTCGCCGATGTCTTGGCTGCCTCTTCTGCTGAGTTATATGTAACTGGATCTGTTACCAATTCCATTAGTGGCACGCCAGCACGATTAAAATCAACCAATGTGTAGGCACCCTTCTCATGGTCACTCTTTGCAGTGTCTTCCTCTAGATGTATACGAGTTAGTGGCACTCCAGCCAGTGTTCCACCGCTAACAATAGGGTATTTGTATTGTGATATCTGATAACCTTTTGGTATGTCAGGGTAGAAGTAGTTCTTGCGGTCGAACTCGGTGAAGTCTGCGATATTAGCTCTAACCGCTAGGCCTACACGAATGACTTTTTCTACTGCTTCACGATTTGGAACTGGTAATGTGCCAGGCTCAGCCAGACATATCTCACAAGTGTGCTTGTTCGCCTCTGTTTCTAGCGGCACATTTGCACAGTTACACCACATTTTACTCTTTGTTTTTAGTTCGGCATGTATCTCCATACCAATCGTTACAAAATAGCCATCTTTGTTTTCCATATTATTTTGATTATATCAAATATTCCATAAAACCCAAATAAAAACAGCGTGTTTTGTTAGTATTGACGAAGTATTTTAGTATGTTATACCGCTAACAGTTAAAGTTCTAAACTAAAGAGGATTATCGCCCACTAGTTGGGCGTAAGGGGTAAGTTCACATGTTGTCGTACCTCGGGGCAACGAACTAGGTCACCTCTTATAACAAAAAGCTCCACTGAGCAAATGACCAAAGAACCCACCCAAGCGTTCGCGCGACGGTGGGTTTTTGATTTTTTACTTTGCGTATTTTTTGTTCCAGGTGATCTGGCGTTTGGCGTATTGCCAAGATTTTGTAATTATATTTTGTATTAATTCCTCGCGACTAATTTTATTTTGTAGATAATTAACAGTCTCTTTGTATTCGATCCCAATGTTCTCAAGTTTCTCCTTGCTAATAGTTTTTAATAGGTTTTCTGTTTCTGTGATTATTCCGTCGATTCTCCTCTCTGTTCTAATTTTGATACGTTCGAGCAATTCCTGTTTTGATTTGTCTATTATTATCCACTCTACTTCGTATTTTGCTTCACGATTTCTTTTTGGTATGTGTCCATTTGTTTTTAATATTTCCAATTCACGGAGCAGCCTCCTTCTGTTGTTTTGATTCTGGCTTTCGAATTCTGGACTGATAATCTTGATCTCACTTAATATCTCTTGATTTGTTTTGTGTTTATATTTTTCTTCGAATTCTGTATCTCTCGGTGGAGTAGTGGGCAAGCCGTAGACTAATGCGTCTATATACATACCAGTGCCGCCGCAGATGATTGGTAATTTGTCTTTAGATATTATTTCTTTTATAGCCTCTTCTGCCTCTTGTACCCATTGGAACACTGAGAAGCTCTCTTTTGGGTCTGCGATATCCAAACAATAATGTTTGACGCCTCGCATCTCGCCGGCTGTTATTTTGCCTGTGCCGATGTCTAGGCCTGTGTATACCTGCCTCGAGTCGGCGCTGATGACTTCGCCGTTGCGTTCCAGTGCTAGCTCTACCGCCAGGTCACTTTTACCGCTAGATGTTGGTCCTGCAACTATTAAAATATGAGCCTTTTTCTCTATTTGCATGTTTTGTATCCATGCTACAATATATATTATGTTAGGACAACAACCACAACCAGAACGCCAAGGTGCAAATAATTATGAAGACGCCGAGAGAATTAATTGGCAAAAGGGGATGCAAGGCAATCCAATGCTTTCTCAAAAAGCTTTCGATAATTTAAAATCTCAAGTAAGTAGAATCGATGCAGATATTGCTGATTTGAACAATAAAATAGCTGAAGCCAATGACCAAAGAATGAAAAAAGCTTTTGAAAGTGTTAGAGCTAAACTCTTAAGTGATAAATTAGAATTAGAAAAAAGTCTAGGAATAAAGCCATCCCTGCAATAATTTTTTGTGTTATAATGCATTCATAATTAACTATTTAAATATGAATAAAAATACTTGTGGTGAAGGGGGATGTTGTGGGGAGGCTTGTGAGAATTGCCCATGCCAGCATGGTATGCCTTGTTTGCACGAGTCTAACAATGACACATGTGCATGTTGTGGTGATGAGGAGCTGGGTATGTACGGCATGGCCGAGAATGTTAATGCAGAGATAGGCGAGCCGATCGAGGATTTTATTGTTGATAAATATCAAGGCGGCAAAATAGATAAAGTTTTCTTGTCTGATTATGCTGGCAAGTGGGTGGTATTATTCTTCTATCCTGCTGACTTTACATTTGTTTGCCCAACAGAGCTTGAGGAGTTGGCTGATATGTATGAGAAGTTCACAAAGATAAATGCAGAGGTATTGTCTGTCTCAACAGATACAGCTTTTGCGCACAAAGCTTGGGCAGAAAGTTCTCCTGCAATTAAGAAAGTTAAGTTCCCGATGCTCGCTGATCCAGCTCATGAATTATCCGAGTATTTCAATGTTTTGATTCGTGATGACGGACTAGCTAGACGTGGTACATTTATTATCAATCCAGAAGGGGTGCTAGTTAGTATGGAGGTGAATGACAACAGTATCGGTCGCAGTGCCAAGGAGTTATATCGCAAGTTACAAGCTGCACAGTTCGTGTATGAGCATGGTGATCAGGTTTGTCCTGCAAGTTGGGAGCCAGGCGAGGATACATTAACTCCAAGTGACGAATTGGTAGGTAAGATTTAAAATAAATA
>CAZGVC010000030.1:0-3870 GCA_964529065.1 uncultured Candidatus Saccharibacteria bacterium | reverse complement strand
GCGAGTTTTTGTTTGTTACGCTATTTAGCAGCCTTAGCTTGGCGTTTCTTGAATCTGTCTACACGACCTTGTGTATCCATAACCTTCTCCTGACCTGTATAGAATGGATGGCAAGCAGCACAGATCTCCACCTCAATACTCTCGCGGGTTGATCCAATCTGGTATTTTGCTCCGCAAACACAAGTCATAACTGCATCAGCGAAATATTTTGGATGTATGTCTGTTTTCATAAGTAGACCCTATATTACATTATTATTTGCCATTTTGCAAGATCTTGATCGAGGCCTCGTATTCATCGGCGTATTTCATAACATCATTGCCATAGAACTGATACGACGACTTGCTAGCATTACCGCAACCAGCCAAATAGCACACTGCCGCCCTGTGTTCTGCTGCTCGGGTACCCTTAGTTGCACCATTGTCAGCTAATAATAATCCAGCAGCCGTAAATGCGTCGAAGTTATTCCATGGATTCGGAGGATTGTTGCCTGTGATGGCTGATATTTTAGATTTGTACAGCACCCAAGTAGATGGGATAAATTGCGCTGGACCCATAGCTCCACCGTAACCGTACCAGGCCCTCTTAGACACTGGCTGCTTATCTGGATCTAGCCCTAATTCAGACATAAGTGTTTGGAATATTGGCTGATCGCGAGTTGGATGCATGTCGTCTTTCCAATTACCCTTACCAACATTTTGTCCAAGATTACTCTCGACACGTATAATTCCGAGTAGATACGCGGCACGCACACCGGTCTGCTTTTGAACCTGTACTGCTATATCGTAAGCAGTACCGAAGCTAATACTTTTTGAACCACTAAGATTGAACAGCGCTGAACGTATCTCGGTTATACGTTTTTGATTCTGCGACACCAAATCCTGATACAATTTCTCTTCACCTTTTGTCTTCTTCAGCAATGTATCCTTCTCGCTTTTTGTCTCTTGTATTTCTTGCTTTTGCATTAGCTGCTGCTGCTTCAGAGCCTGCTCTTCAGCTTTTGCATCCAGAAGATCACTTTTGGCGTCCTCAAGATCTAGCTTGGTACCTTTTATATTTTGTATAGAATTATAAAGCGCGTCTTTTATATTTGAATAGTTTTTGGCTTTATCAAAAACATCAGAAATACTGTCTCCGGACAATGCGACCTCGGTCAAGGAGAAGGCCTGCATTGACTGATAATTCCTAAATGTCTCACCCATTGAAATATTCTCAGAAGCCAACTTCTTATCTAGAACATTAATCTTTTTATTCTTATCAGTGATGTTGTAATTAATGTTTTGTATAGCTTTGTCGCGAGCTTTGATCTCGGTCTCTGTCTTTTTTATTTTTGTTTGTAATATTGAAATATCACGAGACAGCGAAGCTCCTTCTGTTTTCTTGCTATCGAGAAGTGATTGCTGCTGCTTAACTTGCGCCTCCAATTCCGCTAATTCTTGTTGTAATTGCTCCCTAGATACGGCCTGGGCATGTGTCTGATTCAGACTAAACAAAAAAAATGATAGACAAATCAAAACAGAAAAACTTTTCTTCATGTATTTAGTATAACAGACACAAGTCAAATTTGTGACTGAGGCGACAAAGAACAAAGCCGCGCCCTCCGGGCGCGGCTTTGTTCTTTGGCTACAACTACTCAGCTGTAGGTTCCTCCTCTTTCTTACCTTTTTCTACTGACGCACCGATGTTCTCCATATCAACTTGAGCAACAGCTGCAGACAGGTCCTCATCTGATTGGGCAACAACAGAAGCAACAACGTCATCAGCATTCACGTGATACAACTCCACTCCTTTTGGAAGATTGATATCTGCTACTGTAATATTAGAATCTAGGTTCTCAAGCTTTGTAATATCAACCTCGATCTCTTGTGGAAGATTAGTTGGATCAGCTTCAACAGACACAGCGTGCATAACTTTTACAAGATTAGCTCCCATGTTCTTAACAGCATTAGATACACCAACAAAAGTTAGTGGCACCTCGACGTGAACCTTCTGACCCTTCTCAACAACGTACAGATCAGCATGTACTGGTACGTATTTAACAGGATCCATCTGTACATCATGAATTAGAACATTCTCATTAGAATCTCCGCCCAGCTTGATAATAGATGACTCTCCCGCTTCCTTCAAAACTTTAGAAAATGCAATAGAATCAATGAATATAGGAGTAGACGCAGCGTGAGCGCCATACATAACAGCAGGGATAAACCCCTCTTTTTTCTCGCCAGCTTGGCGTTTGGTTACATCTAATGTGAATGTCATAGTTCGCACATAATACTACAAACAATACCTTTTTTCAAGGGTTTGCCGGCCACCGAGATCGTGATACAATTTTAATATATGAATATACCTATTATCGCTATAGACGGACCATCAGCCAGCGGTAAAGGTACCATCGCCAGAAAGCTTGCCAAGCATTACGGATTCCACTATTTAAACTCTGGAGCAATATATAGACTCATAGCCTACACAGCACATCAAGCGGGTATATCTTTTGATAATGTTGCAGCACTAGTTGATCTGGGGAGAAATATCTCCCCTATTTTTTTGGAAGAAAAAGTCTTAATGGCTGATGTTGATCTCTGGCCAGAAATATCAAAAGAAGAAGTTGGCAAGATGGCGGCCTCTATTTCTCATATATCAGAATTGCGTGACGCAGTGTTTGATTTGCAGCGCAGACAAATAAGGGAGCCAGGATTGGTTGCCGAGGGGCGCGACATGACTAGTGCTGTGTTCCCTGATGCTTGTGTAAAAATATTTCTAGATGTATCGCCCGAGGAGGCGGCACGCAGGAGACACAAAGACGAGATAGATCGCGAGTCACTAATAACGTACGAACAACTAGTTGAGATGATGCGTGATCGTGACCACCGTGATCGCAATCGTGAATACGGAGCATTAAAATTAACCCTAGACAGCAAACACATAGACACCAGCACAATGAGCCGCGAAGATGTCTTCGACCAGGCTTTAAAATATTGCGAAGAAGTTTTAAATAAAAAAGACTGCTAAAGCAATCCTTTCGAAAAATAGAAATAAAAAACGCGGTTCCGATTTCGAATCAATCTTTTCAGATGATTCAATTTCGAGAACCGCGCTTTCGCCGCTGAACCGTTTTACGGGTTCTTCGGCATCGGGATCGGCTCGACTTCTGCGTTAGCAACAGTTGCCGCTTCGTAGAAGTTCCAGCAAACCCCACGAGCATCCGCGGAACGACTTGCGGGATGAACATCCCGCCAGCCGATACGGCCATCTGTCGTACAGACAATCACCAGACGAGCTGATGAGACCGTGGGTGTAGTCTGGGCGTTAACCCAGCGAACCACTTGGTCGCCGCCTGACGGAGACTTATCGGAATAGATGGTGACCGAGTCGCGCATAACGCGCAGCTCGATCGCCAAGAAGTCCGGCGCAGCCTTGACCGCATCTTGCGAACAGGTTGACTCGCTGTAACCTTTCGGCCGGTCGCCGCAACGGGCGAACCAGAACCCATAGTGTGCGGCGTCTGCCCGGTCTGAGGCGATCCGCGTTGCCTCAAAAACAATACTGTCTTCGAGACTTGCACGGACCGTTGCCGGTCCAATGGACTGAGCGTAGCTGTTGGTGATCATGCCACCGAGGGCAATTACACCGATGACGGCGAATGCCATCATCCGTGCGACGTACTTGAACTGATCTCCGTCACCGATCAGGTGGACGGCACGGTCAACAATTTTTGCGAACATGATTGTAACTCCTGTCTGTGAATGTGAATCAGTCGGAACAAAGCGATGAAGCTTTAGGATTTCTAGGACTAAAATAAGTATACACTAAATAATACTTTTGTCAAGTGAGGAGCTTTTAAATATAAAAAGTTATAAAAACCTTATAAAATA
>CAZGVC010000029.1:0-3890 GCA_964529065.1 uncultured Candidatus Saccharibacteria bacterium | reverse complement strand
CGAAGACATTTTTATCTCATGCCTGTTACACGACGTAGTCGAAGATTGTGGTGTTGGCTTTGAAGAGATAGAACAAATGTTTGGTAGTAAAGTAAGAAATATAATCTATCATGTAACCGAGCCAAAGTTCTTTGGATCAACAGGCAACACTTTAACTTGGAAAGAGAAAAAGCAGAACTACCTAGCGCTTCTTGAAGTTGGACCTAGCGAATCGCTGCTAGTTGCCACCTGTGACAAAATACATAATATGTCTACCATGAACAGTGACTTGGTTCATGCTGGCACATTTTGGTTCCTAGACTTGGCACAGGCAATACTAGACAGAAGAAAATCTGAGTTACCAGAAGAACTTTACAGTAGATTCAAAGATTCACTAATTAAAAGTAAAAATACATTTACTATAATAACTAGAGAAAAGTAGCCATCTATAGTCCGCAATTCTCAAGAGCTTTAGCCTTAGTTACGATAGTGTAACCATCTATATCTCTAACCAGGTCTTTGACTACAGCAATATTGAAGTCAGTCTGATGAGGCAGGGCCACACCATCTACTACTATTTCCCATACTGGAGCAGATGAATAATAGGCTAGAACTCTCTTTGAGATTAGACTAGTCACTGATTCGGAGACTGGTGTAGCAATGAAAAAATTGAATGGTTTATAACTGCTCTGCTTGAAGGCTGAGTAAATGCTATCTTTCAAATCTGAGCACTGCAATTTGTGAACATACCCTACGAGAGATCTGGCTGCTGGGCCACTCGGCGGATTTGTTGTAACAGGATCAGAACATTTACCAATTGATCTCTGCCAAAATCCTCCGTTTAGCTCACCTGCATACCAATATGTCTTATTGTTATATGTGCCAGGTGTACCCATAGTAGCCTTAGAAGGTGTCTGAGTAAATATCTTCTCGAGACGCATATTGTCTTGCTGATTGCTATCATACGCACAAGTAGATGTATCAGGATTACCTATAACTGGATTGTTAGCAAATGTATATGAGCCGGTTCCTTTGTAATAAATAAGATCTGGGACATTACCATAAGAAGTAGGACGAACACTTGCCAAAGAGTTAGCATTTGAGAACACTGTTTGACCAGGACCAGTACCATTTAATATTTCACTAGGAGCATAGAGGGCAATGTTTGGTAGGCCTATAATACATCCAGCATTACCATTGAAATCATAAGACCCATCAGATGTAGTTGTGACAACTTTTGAACAACTCCACACAGGCATTAATAATCCTGCTGCTATTTGATACCCAGCAGGTACAGGGGTAAGTTTTCCTGTATTGTCTTCTGAATAAGCTTTTCCTTTTAACGTTGCTGTCGCGCCTGTATACCCCGGACATTTATAAACTGTAAAACTAGAAGAGTTTGATGGCATATAGCAACTATAGCCCTTGTTAGAACAAGTTTGCCCTACGGAGCCTGGTGCTCCATTTGGACATTGACTATATCTTTCAAAGCCAGACACCAACACACCCTTGTCTACAGAACCAGATACTGTGCTAGTTTGCCAAGTAGCTGGTGCGTCTGTAACGTTAGAACATTTTGCTATACCTGACCTGGTCGCTTCTGGAATAAACTCACAAGATGTACAAGCTGGCCCAGAACCACTACTGTAAGCAACATACATAGCCTGCCCTGCTGGACAAGTATCACTGACACTTGAATTACCCGAGTCAGCAATAGACAGCTGTACAATGTTACTCTTGTTATAGTGAGTCTTAGAATTATCATACGGCGACACATCAACATCTTGATCATAAACCCAAATGTTATAAGGGTTCCTGTATGTGCTCGCTGCATTAACTTTTATATTACCAGGTGTTGAAGCTGTACAGTGATAAGTAGCTAGTCCAAAACCGTCAACTTTACTACTCTGTGGCTGACAATAAGGTACAGACTCGTTAAGGTTATTCGGTGTTACCTCAAAGAGAACTCCTGATGGTTTTGTTTTGCCACAAGTGTCATTATAAGCAGCCGTATTTGTACCCATTACACACAATCTTGGGACTGAGGCTCCAGGCATAAGATTTGCAACAGACAAAGTAACCGCGCCATTAATAGGAAGAGTTAACCCTGCTAAGCTTAAAATAGGTGTTCTAGTTGTATTTGAATTATTAGCTGAATTGTCTGGAGAGACAGTTACAAATGCGCAACCGTCCCTATACACCTCACCCTTCTTTGGAGTGTAATTACTTTTAGCTCTAACATACAGCTTGGCTTCGGGGCTATTCTTTGTTATAAATTTACCATCATTAACGGTCACATCAAAACTTGTCGCTGATGTTTGCTTAATCACAATGCCGTTTGAAGGATCTGAAGATAGAGGGTTAGTTTCTATTGTTAGGCCCTCATTCTGATAATTGGCTGTAACGCTAAATGTCTTGCCAAGATACACACGAGAAGGCATGACAAGATTCGGCCCAACATAACTCGCCGTTCCTCCCCAACCAGCTTGTGAAGCAGAAGTAGATGGCCCAGCAATTGTGTTTATAGGCAAATCAGAATTACCACAATAAGAAGGAGTGATACTCCCGCCAACAAGAGCTGCTTTCGTATTATCGCTCAAATCTTTATTAACTGCTGCTTTTGTTAATTCTCCTATATATCCAGTCGTTGGTAAGGTTTGTTGCTTCTGATATTCTTTTACGCAAGCCTCCGTTTTGCTACCAAAGAATCCCGTAACCAGAAGATCTGGACATGCTGCTACTTTTAAAAATTTTTGTAAGTCTGTAACGTTTCCATTCGTTGATTCATCCCTCGAATACAAACCCATTCTATACTGTATAGATGCAGCGAATGTGCTAAATAAAAAAACTGGTAACAATGTGAATAAAATTATAAACCTCTTCATATACAAAGAAGTGTAACATTTTTATTCTTAATTTTGACTAGTTATACCCTAATTTAGACCTAATCCATCCACGTAATTTGCTATAATGATGGTCAACTTTACTATTTTTCCTAGCCAAATTAGATAGCCATTCATCCACAACTGGCGACTCGAGAGATATCAAAATAAGTCCTATTACAAAGAAAAACCAACCTTGGAGTATGGGTGTCACAAAACCAATCAAACCTATAGTTAAAAATATAGTGCCTAGCAATGTATAAGTGACCTGTCTTACTTTCCTCATAATATATCTTAACAGCGTGATGATTAATTTGTGACAAAATAAAAACCCCTCGTCCGAAGATAAGGGGCAGCCTGTGACGAGATTCGAACTCGTGACCTCTTCTTATGTAAAGAAGCGCTCTGCCAGCTGAGCTACACAGGCAAGGAAATTTGAATACTTTGTTCTGGCGACAAGCTACTCTTGCGCAATAGCACTACCATCGCCGCGCGAGGGCTTAACGACTCTGTTCGGAATGAGAAGAGGTGTGACCCCTCGGCTAAATCACCAGAACAAAGTATTCAAACTTTATATCATCTTAAACAATACTGCTACGCCAAAGCTTCACAGTATATACAACAAACATTTGCGCATGTAATATGCACATTTCCTAATAGGATATTCGCGTAATTAGTAACCCTCGACTAAAGACATTGCTGTCCGTACATCTAGGTCCTATCAACGTAATCATCTCTTACGACGCTTAACGATTGCTTATCTTGAGGGTGGCTTCCTTCTTAGATGCTTTCAGAAGTTATCCATTCCCGACATAGCTACTGGGCGGTCCAGCTGGCGCTAGAGCCCATACACCAGAGGTCAGTTCACTCCGGTCCTCTCGTACTAGGAGCAAGTCCTCTCAACAATCGAACGCCTGCAGAAGATAGGAAACCAACCTGTCTCACGCATGATTTAGGTTGTGTTTTACATGATAATCTTGGTTTCAATAATTATCAACCTCTGTTGCCAGAGGGATCGGACTATAGCTT
>CAZGVC010000028.1:0-4097 GCA_964529065.1 uncultured Candidatus Saccharibacteria bacterium | reverse complement strand
TTCAATTTTATTTTCGATACCTTCTTTCTGGGCAATGAGAATATTGTTGTGTCGCCGTGGTGATACACTTTTCTCGCCCACTTGACTTCAATTCGTCAAGTAGAGGAGAAGGGGGAACATACAAAAAGCGCAGCCCGTAGGGCTGCGCTTTTTGTATGTTATACTTTCACTTAATGAAAAATGTATTTTGTGTATTATTTGCAATGGCTGCAACATTTCTGATTTCAGAATATATTTTAGTACCAGCTAATTTGTATTATGAATTGTGGTGGCTCGATATACCTATGCATATATGGGGAGGGTTTTTAATTGGATCTCTTTCTTTGAATTTACTTAAAATACAAAATAAAACAAGTCTTATATCTCTTGCGCATGTTCTGGCATATGTATTTTTTGTAGCTTGTATCTGGGAGGTGGCGGAATATTTTAAAGGCGTAGTTGATTATACACAGATATTCGGGTGGTTCGATACTGTGAAGGACATGTTTGATGGTTTGCTGGGGGGATATATAGCATTTAAATTATGGAAAAAGTAAAACTAACATTCGCGGGTGGCGCCAAAAGTCCAACTGGATCTAACTTTTTGATTGAAGTTGGAGACAAAAAGTTCTTAGTGGATTGTGGTTTGTATCAAGGTAGCAATAAATATTGTGACGAGTGTAACCTGGATGCATTTATATATGACCCAAAAACAATAGACGGCTTGTTTGTGACTCACGGGCACCTTGACCATGTTGGCAGAATACCAAAATTGGTAAGAGAGGGATTCACTGGCCCTATATACAGCACCCCGCCGACAAGGGATATAGGAGAATTAATAATGCTTGACTCCCTTAATATTTTGAAAAAAGAGGCTGAGCACAATAAGACGGACTTGCTTTACGAAGAGAAAGATGTGATCAATGCAATGAGGGCTTGGCATACTATGCCTTATCACGAGGTTTTACCTATACAAACCTCGGCAGGTATATTGTCTGTCCGGTTATTAGATGCTGGACATATATTGGGCAGCTCAATGATAGAGTTCACTTTGAATGGTAAAAAACTTTTGCTTACTGGTGACCTGGGCAACACACCTTCACCATTACTCCGTGATACAGAGAAAATTGAGAACATAGACTATCTTGTTATGGAAAGTGTATACGGGGATCGTAATCATGAGAATCAAAAAGAAAAAATAGATATATTTAAAAAGGCTATACAGAAAATACAAAAAACTGGCGGCAACATGCTAATACCAGCATTCAGTATCGAGAGAACCCAAGAATTGCTTTATTATTTAAATCAAATGGTTGAAAGTGGCGAGCTTCCTAGAATACCAGTATATGTTGATTCGCCATTAGGTATTAACATAACCAAGGTATATAAAAAATACGAGGATTATTTTAATAAAAACACAGATGCAATTATAAAAGCTGGTGACGACATATTCAAATTCCCAGGCCTAATTGAAACTCCTTCTACCGAGGATAGCAAGGCAATTAATCATGACAACAGAACTAAAATAATAATAGCAGGGAGTGGTATGAGTAACGGAGGAAGAATACTTCATCACGAGCGTGCACACCTGTCAGACCCTAGAACAGTTCTCCTTCTGGTTGGGTATCAGGCAGCAGGGACATTAGGTAGGATGTTACAAGACGGCCACAAACAGGTTCACATTATGGGCGAGGATGTTTCTGTGAAGGCTGAGGTTGTTATGATAGGGGGTTTTAGTGCACACAAAGACTCGAAGCATTTGGTTGAATTCGTCGAGTCGTCCGTTGCCACACTTAAAAAAGTTTTTATTGTATTAGGTGAACCAAAAAGTTCTGCATTTCTAGCGCAACGTATTAATGAGTATTACGGACTGTCTGTTTCTGTTCCTGATATGGGTAATACTGTGGAGCTAGAGATGTAAGCAGTTCTGTTGTTGTGTTAAAATAGTAAATAATGCAAGAAAAGATCACTATTTCAATTTCTGGAGCGGCAGAAATATCACATTGCGGGCCGAGCGCGATACAGCGCGCTCTGGAGCTGGGCCGGGCTTGTGCTAGGGCGGGAGTTCAATTGGCAACAGGTGCTACAACAGGGTTCCCTTTACATGTCTCGCAAGGTTTTAAGGAGATTGGGGGTAATGCTTTTGGACTGTCTCCAGCTGCATCTAAGTTCGAACATATTAATGTCTACAAGTTGCCAACTGATTATGTGGATTTTATTGTCTACACTGGTTTTGGTTACCCAGGACGTGACTTGATGCTGATCAAGTCTAGTGACGCTGTTATAATAGGTTGCGGAAGAATAGGCACCATACATGAGTTTACAATTGCTTGGGAGAGCGAGATCCCTATAGGAATACTTGAAGGTGAGTGGCCCACAGATGAAGTTATAAAAGATATAATTAAGAACAGCAATCGCAGCAACCCTCTTGTTGTTTTTGACAGCGACCCAGATAAGTTAGTAGCAAAAGTCATAGAATTAGCCAAGAATAACAATCGCCAGTCTATGGCCTGTATAACTAGATAGAAAACAAAAGTGCCGCCCTTCGGGCGGCACTTTGTTTTCTATTCTGTATCTTTATTTTACAGCTGCGATTATTGCACGCATTGCATCTGGATTTGTCTCGGCTAGAGTTGCCATTATCTTACGGTCAACAATCATGTTTTTCTTAGTTGCCATATCGATGAATCTTGAATAGCTTAGACCTTCAGTACGAAGGAATGCATTAAGACGCACTGTCCAAAGTCTGCGCATGTCATTCTTCTTGTCTTTTCTGTGTGCGAATGCGTGACGTCCAGCGTGTTTTATCGCTACCTTAGCACCCATCTCTGTTTTAGATCTGCGGAATATATATCCTTTTGCTGCACGCAATACATTGCGGCGACGCTTCATTGCTATTGCATTACGTTTTACTCTTGCCATACTTTTTTAGTTATATTTATAAAATTATTTTAGTACACGAGGTAGGAAGCGAGCTTTCTCTTTTCCAGTCATCGCGAATTCACTCATTTTACGCCCTTTTAGGGTGCGTCTTCCAGAAGCCTTAGCATTAAAGTGGTTTTGACCTGGCTTGCGAGATAAGATTTTCCCGCTTTTTGTGATTTTAAGACGTTTTGTAAGGGATTTGTTTGTCTTCATGACAAAGGGTATATTAGCACACTTATTTGGCTTTTTCAAGTACTATTGTCATACCTTTAGGCATCTTTTTCAGTGGGTCGGCTATTTTGTATTGAGCAGGGATTACTGCCAAGACTCTGTTTATTTTATCTCTCAAAAAAGCTTCTTCTGTATACTTATTTCTTCCTTTTAATTGCATCTCAACTTTTACACGATGACCCTCATTCAACCACTCGGCAGCTTGTTTAGTTTTTATTTCAACGTCATGCTCGCTGATACCTATTGATATCTGTATGTTTTTGGTTTCGTGGTTAACGGCTTTAGCTTTTACTTCCTTTGCTTTTTTAGAGGTCTCGTATTGATATTTACCATAATCCATTATCTTGGCTACTGGTGGCTCGGCATTAGGGGATACTTCTATTAGGTCTAAACCAGCCTTCTTTGCAGCTTCTAATGCTTCTTCTTTTGTGATAATACCAAGCAGGTCTCCGTTTTGATCTATTACTCTTAGCTTTTGAGATCGTATAGCGTTATTGATTAGAATTTTTTGTTGCAAGGTGTTTATGAATTATTATTTAATTATCAACATAATAACACAACTATCTATTTTTTGGAATATATAGATGTTATAATTTCTTTATGCAGATAGATTACGTTTCTATTTTGGCCTCTTCAGCAGTTAGCTTGTTCATAGGCATTCTGTGGTACGGACCATTTTTATTCGGAAGAGTTTGGTTAAGAATTGAAGGTCTGAGTGGTAGGAATGAAGAAGAAGTGCGTGCGTACAGAAGAAAAGTTCTATCAATGTGTGGGGCGCAGGCTTTTGCTGTACTACTTCAAATTTTTATACTTACTGTTTTCATTCATGCGACAGAGGAGATGTTCTCGTGGAGTGCGGTGACACTTCTCTTGTGGTTTGGTTTCGTTATTCCTATGCATATCAGTACTGTTGTTTGGGATAATATACCAAGGGGTATGAGGTTCAACAAATTTTTCATCAA
>CAZGVC010000027.1:3138-4845 GCA_964529065.1 uncultured Candidatus Saccharibacteria bacterium | reverse complement strand
TAGAATAAGCCTAATGTTAAAAGAGGTTAGGAAGATTATAAAAGAAGTGGTAGGCGGTGATGATTTTTCTGTATCTTATACCGAGCACGCAGGATTCGGACACGTTACATCCAATGTCGCGATGGTAATGGCGAGAAATCTAAAACAAAATCCAAAAGATGTTGCTAATGACATAGCGACAAAATTGGGGGCATTTGATATTTTCCAAAAGGTAGAAGTGGCTGGGCCAGGATTTGTTAATTTCTTTTTGACTGATGATTTCATTTTGAGAAGCCTTGCAAGTGGAATAAATATCGATAGTGAGTATAAAAATAAAAAAGTATTAGTAGAATATACCGACCCTAATCCATTCAAAGTGTTCCACATCGGACACTTGATGACTAATATTATTGGCGAGTCAGTGGCGCGTATATATGAGGCAGCGGGAGCAGATGTGAAGCGTGTTAACTATCAAGGGGATGTAGGGCGACATATTGCTATAAATATATATGCGATTCTAAAAGAAGATAATTATAAAAAATTCTTAGAATTAAAAACGAGTGATTTAGATATAAAAGAAAAAGTAAAATGGCTTGGCGAGAAATACGCCGAAGGGTACAAGGATTTTGATGGGCAAGATGAAGGGTCTCAGGTTGTTAATTCAGTAACAGATATAAATAAAAAGATATATGAGAAGAGTGACAACACAATAAACGATATATATGAGACGGGGCGCAATTGGTCGCTAGAATATTTCGAGACGCTTTATAAAAAGCTAGACACAAAATTCGACGAATATATATTCGAAAGTGAAGCTGCACCGATTGGAATTAAAAAGGTTTTGGATAATGTTGGTAGGGTATTTGAAGTTGGTGATGAGGGGGCGATAATATATGACGGCGAAAAGGTCGGGCTACACAAAAGAGTTTTCATAAATAAAAATGGCTTACCAACATATGAAGCCAAAGACCTCGGCAACATGGAAGAGAAGAAGAGAAGGTTGGGGGACTTTGAGAAAAGCGTTGTGATAACTGCCAATGAGCAGTCTGATTATTTTAAAGTGTTGTACTCTGCGATTAATGATCTTGGTATTTGTGATAAAGAAAAGCTGGTGCACATTGGTCACGGTATGATGAGGTTCTCGGACGGCAAGATGAGCAGCAGAAAAGGTAACATAATAGCGGGAGATGAATTAATTGAGGATATTAAGAATATTTTAAAAGAAAAATTCGACTCGAGTCGTATTGATAATGAATTAGAAAAAGAGGAGACACTTGAATCTGTTGCTATTGCTTCACTAAAGTATTCAATATTGAAGCAGGCGCTCGGTCGTGATGTGGTGTTCGATATGGACAAGGCGATAAGTGTGGAGGGAGACAGTGGCCCGTATCTGCAGTACACATACGCGAGACTAAACAGTGTTGCAAAAGAAAATGACAGCAAGATACAAATTACAGAAAGTAACGCTAGTCTGGTTCTGGAATTAGCCAAATACTCCGACGTGTTGCAAGAGGTTGCAAATGAGACTGCTCCACAGAAGATGTCTAGCTACCTAGTTTCGCTTGCTCGTGAGGCTAACTCCTGGTATGCGTCAAACAAAATTGCAGGAGATCAGAGTAATGAGTTACTTGCTTATAAAATCAAAACCACACTTAAGAGTGGCCTCTATATCTTAGGCATCAAAACACCAGAAAGGATGTAGTTTGTTTTATTTTAATTTTTAAAGTA
>CAZGVC010000027.1:0-3038 GCA_964529065.1 uncultured Candidatus Saccharibacteria bacterium | reverse complement strand
ATTTGTTGTATTATTGGCTTGTAAGCGAAGAGGCGGCTAATCATCGCGGAGCTTTGGGAAGAAATTTGACTAAAAATCAAAAAGTAGAGCCCAACAAAACGAGCCCGAAAGGGGAAACAAGGTGGTACCACGATAACAATCGTCCTTGAGAAATAATTTGTATAATATAAATTATTTCTTAGGGACGATTTTATTTTTATAAAAATTAAATTAAACAATATGCAACCAGAAAACAAGAATATAAAAAAGAGTGTAAACGAAAAAGAATTAGAGACTCTAAAATATTGGGAGGAGAATAAAATCTTTGAAAAGTCTCTTGAGAACCCGGCTGGAGGTGCACCAAGATCGGCGTATTCTTTTTATGATGGTCCACCTTTTGCAACTGGTATGCCACATCATGGGCACATATTGGCGGGTACTATTAAAGATGTTATGCCGAGATACAAAACAATGCAGGGCCAGACTGTGCGTCGTGTATGGGGTTGGGATTGTCACGGGCTACCGATTGAGAACTTGATAGAAAAAGAGCTTAGTCTAAATTCAAAACAAGATATTGAGAATCTTGGTATTGAGAAGTTCACTGACGCCTGCGCCGCATCTGTTATGCGTTATGACTCGGAATGGAAAAGTGTGATCCCTCGTCTTGGCCGTTGGGTGGATATGGATAATGCATATAAAACAATGGACTCAACATATACCGAAAGTGTGTGGTGGGCCTGGAAGCAATTGTATGACAAGGGGCTCGCTTATGAAGGTTATAAAATAATGCACATCTGCCCAAGATGCGAGACACCGTTGGCGCAATCTGAAGTAGGTCTCGAGTATCATGATATAACAGACATGACCGTCACTGCGAAGTTCGAACTTGTCGATGAGCCAGGAACATTTGTGCTCGCTTGGACAACTACTCCATGGACATTGCCAGGTAACACCGCCCTCGCAGTAAATAAAAATTTGGAATATGTAAAAGTTAAGATTGCAGAAGATGAGAATTATTATATTGTTTCTAAGAAGTTATCTGAAAAAGTTTTTGCTGGTAAAAGTATTTTGGAAAGTGTCGATATAAACGTAAATGACTTGCTAGGTAAAAAATATTTACCACCATTTAACACTTTCAACAAAGAGGATTATTTGAACAAATTAGAAAATAGTCAGAATATTTGGAAGATATGGCACGCGGAATTTATAACTGACGAGTCGGGTACAGGTATAGCCCACGAGGCGCCAGCGTTCGGAGCGGAAGACATGGACCTCGCCAAGGCGAATAACATACCAGTGATCAAGCACGTGCTGATGAACGGGCAATTTGTATCTGAAGTGGAGGAATCTGTGCCCGAGCTTGCTGGTCTTGTGGTTAAGAAAAAAGATGACAGCATATCAACTGACATAGAAGTGGTGAAGTGGTTGGCTCATAATGGCAAGTTGTTCAGCAAAGAGAAAATAGTGCACAGCTATCCACTTTGCTGGAGATGTAAAACACCGCTACTTAATTATGCGACATCTTCATGGTTCGTGGATGTGCCAAAAATAAAGTCTAATCTACTTGAGCAAAACGCTACAACCAAATGGGTACCAGAACATATGCGCGACGGCAGATTCGGCAAGTGGCTAGAAGGGGCTCGTGAGTGGGCTGTGTCACGTAGACGTTATTGGGGTGCGCCATTACCAATATGGAAAAGTGTTAAAACTGATGAAATATTTGTCGCTGGTTCACTAGAAGATCTCGCCAAGAAGTTAACTCCTAATAACGAGTATTATGTAATGCGTCACGGAGAGGCAAAAAGTAACGTGGATATGATTATTGACTGTGGCATGGACCCAAATAACACCTTAACAGAAAAGGGTAAGGCACAAGCAGAAGACGCATTTAAAAATATTGATGTTGATTTTGATATGGTCATATCTTCGCCATATTTAAGAACTATTGAGACGGCTAAGTATTCTGGTAAAAATATTGAGACAGATGATAGACTGCGCGAATTTAATATGGGTGTGTTTAATGGTAAAAAGGTGGATGAGTACACACAGAATCTTGGAGACGTCGAATACCTTAGGCTTAACACTCGTGCTGAAGGTGGTGAGACACACAGGGAGATGATGAATAGATGTATGTCACTAATAGAAGATCTCGAGAGTAAATATTTCGGTAAAAAAATATTATTCGTAACCCATGGTGGACCAATGAGAATGCTGATCGCTAGTGCTGAACTTATAACAGAAGAGGGGCTTGTGGAAGATGAGATAAAACATAACGCAAAACTCTACCCTAGAAACGCAGAGTTAAGAAAAGTAAATTATAAAAAAGTACCGCGTGATGCAACAGGAGCAATCAATCTTCATCGTCCACATATAGACAAGATAGTATTGAAAGATAGTGAAGGCAATGACATGAAGCTAATTGGTGATGTGTTCGATTGTTGGTTCGAGTCAGGGTCAATGCCTTTTGCGCAGCTGCATTATCCATTTGAGAACGTTGAGGTATTCAATCAAAACTTTCCAGCTGACTTTATAGCAGAAGGAGTTGACCAGACACGTGGATGGTTCTACTCACTTCTTAATGTCGGAGTTGGTTTGTTCGACAAGACGCCGTTCAAGCATGTAATAGTAAATGGACATGTATTAGCAAAAGGTGGCGAAAAGCTTTCAAAGAGTCTAAAGAATTATACTGATCCGATGATATTGGTAGAGAAGTTTGGTGCGGATGCTATGCGTTATGCATTGGTTAATTCTCCTGCTATGCGTGGTGAGGCAGTCGAATTCCCAGACACATTGCCTGAGGAGGCTTATAAGAAAAATATACAGAGACTGGAGAATGTTCTCGACTTCTATAACATGTATAAGAAAGGTGAGGTGGTGGCGCACACCGATTCAAATAATGTTTTGGATAGATGGATAATAGAGAGACTGCATGAAGTTATAAACAGAAGCGTGGACGGTTATGAGGCGTACAAGTTAGACGAGGCGGTGAGTGGGGTGGATGTATTTATCGATGACTTCTCAACTTGGTATTTGCGCCGCTCGCGCGAAAGGTTAAAAGA
>CAZGVC010000026.1:3097-5158 GCA_964529065.1 uncultured Candidatus Saccharibacteria bacterium | reverse complement strand
TAGACCACTAAACGTTACAGTCAGTGCGTCATTCTTCTTGACAGCCACAGGCCCGCAGGGTTACGGGGTATTGATCGGACCTGATGGTTATATGTATGTGTCGGATACGAACAATGACAGGATACTTAAAAGAAACCCTAATGATCCATCGAGCGTGTCTGTGTTCCACTCTTCTTCTGGTACTCCTACTGGTATGGTGTTCGACTCGGCTGGCAACTTATATGTGTCTCATTATGGACTAAGCAGAATAGTTAAGATAACGCCTGGCGGAGTAATGACTACTTTTGTACCAAGTATATCTAGACCAATTGGACTAGCATTTGATAATGCTGGTAACCTGTTTGTAACTAGACAGACCGATGGAATAGTAAATAAAGTTACACCAGCTGGTGTTGTGTCTACTTTTGCTTCTGGTCTTGGTAATGTGAACGGTATAGTAATTAATCCTAATAATAATTATGTGTACGTAGCCTCACAAGATACAGGCAATGTATATCAGATCACCCCTGCTGGGGCTGTTAGCACTTATGCGTCTGGCTTCTCTCAACCGATAGGTCTCACCATGGACAGAACAACATCTATATACGTTAGCGGTTTGACTGGTGGTAACATATCCAAAATCGCGCCTGGTGGTGCGGTTACAACAATTGTCAGTGGTCTAACTAATCCTAATGGAATGGCGATTACTTCTACTGGTAATATGTTCATAGGTCTATACAACGGACCAATATACAAGACAACAATACTGGACACATTCCCACAAACAATCACCGGCTCATTCCCTGTTGTTCAGGGTGCAACGTATGCACTTGATTGTTACGGGTCATTCGGAACATTACCAGCAACAACAACATATACAGCAGTAGACCTAAATGTTGGTTATGCGAGTTCAACGGCAATGTATCCTCATGTCTTACCTATGTGCCCTAGTGACTCGACTAGTTATTCTGTGTCGCGCTCACCTTCTTGGTCTAGCGCTCCATATTGGGCGAGTGGCTCGATATGGGCATTACAATACGATACAAATATAACTTCTGGGTCAGCGACGACTACTTATAATTACACCCTTAACTGTTATAAAAATAATGGCAATACATATACTGGACAAGTTACTAACAGTATAAATGTTCCTCCGGCTGTAACAGTGACCAGCTTGAACGCTCCGGTTGTTGCGAGCGGAACAACAGCAACAGTAACATGGAAAAGTGATGGTAACAGTTGCGATCTTAAGAATTACAACGGGTCTGCAACTTGGGCTGGAGGACTGAGTGGCACACCTATTACTAGTGGATATCAATATACATATGTAATGTCACCTAATAACCCTAACTTCACCTGGCTCAAGAGTTCACGTATGGGAGTGAATGCTGTTGGTTGGATGGTAACATGTAAGGATACGACACAAGGGGCGAGACTACCTGCTAGTGCGTCTAGCAATGTACAAGTGTTCAACCCTACAACAGCAACAATAATCCCTCCTGATGTAAATGGTAACCTAGTATTCAAATGTACTCCTGACTTTGATTACATGGACATCAAGCGTAACAACATATCGTTGTCTGGTTATCCTAAAACATGGAATACTAATCAGACGTCTAATTACTCAGTCACTCTGCCTAACCTAGGTGGTGTATATGAGTTAGTGTGTAAATCATCAGACACCCCTGGCAACATAGACACTGCAATATATCCTGGTACAGGGTTGCAAGTATACGGATCAATTGGCGGCAGTGCTGCGTCTATACCAACAACAGCAGTAGTAACAGGCACAACTGCTCAGACAAGCAGCGCTACTGCAGATGGAACATTCTCAAGACTTAACTATGTAATAGCAAATGCAACAACATGGTCAGTTAACTACTACACCACATCGTCAGGCGGTACTCCTGTGTACACCTGTACTCAGGCTGGTGGATGTGACTCGGCATACTCGGCATACAGACTTAACAGTGGATCTTCTGAGGTTAGTCTATACAGCAGTGCCGGACTACCTAATACACCGTTTACTACTGGATCAAGATGGGTAATAACAGCAAGTGATGGGGTCAGCACCAAGACACT
>CAZGVC010000026.1:0-2997 GCA_964529065.1 uncultured Candidatus Saccharibacteria bacterium | reverse complement strand
CCAATACTTTCTAAGTCTCCTGCTAATGTTCAGAAGTTCACAGTGTACCCTTCTACTGTTCTCTGTGGTGGTGGTCAAGTAGCACTGGCTTGGAAGATTAACAATCCTAGAGGCAAGAATTGTACTATTACAGCGAACACAATCAAGCCCGTATCTTCATATCCTGCAGGGCTACAGGCCTCAGTAAACGCGGGAGTGCAAGCTATAAAATCAAAATTGGATGGGTCAAATATTACAGTTAGAACTGGAGCTCAGTCGCAGGTTGGTCTATCTACTACTACCGCGTTCAGCGTTGTTGACTCAGAAAATAACAACACAGCCGAGATACCACGTATACCGCTACGTGATCCGACCAAGTTCATACTGTCTTGCTACAATGACGGCGCAACCACAACAGTTACAGTTGAAGCCAGAACTGCTTGCCAAGGTGAACAATAATTATTAACAAGTAAACAGGAAGGCGGCCCGCTGCGCGGGCCGCCTTCCTGTTATACTAAACACATGCACAATATTTGGCCATTCTTAATCAGGCTCGCTATAGCTATATATTTTATTTACCCCAACACCATCAAGCTCTTGAACGCTGCTGTGTCATTTAAAAATGGAGGAATATTCTCCTGCGTTGATTCGTATATACCTAGTATCTTGGCTTATAACATGTGGTACGGAGCATTTGTGGCCCTCGGTGTATTAATTTTGATATGGCCTAGGCCAATACTCCCTCTATCTATAGCACTCGCATCCCTAGTGGCTGAACTGTATATTAATTTTGGTACAAACAAATTTGGACTATCAAGTATATTATTGCTAGTATTAATACTGATATCAATAGCTTTGATCATATACTATGCATTCCATCGCCACCGCCGAGATTAAAAGCGTATACAAGCTTTCCCCGACATTAAAAATAGCTCTCGATAGACTTGGCCTCAGAACATTTGAGGACATACTGCGTTTCCAACCTATTCGTTATGCGTCTTATGATGAGAATCAACATATACCTAACTTGGAAGCTGGGGTAGCGGCAACAATATACGGGACTATACAAAATGTAAAAGTAAGAAAATCTTGGAATAACAAAATACCTATGACCGAGGGGTATGTTTCGGATGGGGTCAGTAAGATAAAATTGTTTTGGTTCAATCAACCATATATAGGCAAAATGTACCCTGAGGACACTTTGGTTTGTATAAAAGGTACACCACAAGAAAAAAATGGGGCTTTGTATTTTTCTAACCCTATAGTTGAAAAGGTTAGCTCTATGCCAGAATACACCGATGGCTTGTTCGCGAACTCTGATTTGTCTGGTCAATTAACACCTATATATCGTGAGACGAAAGGCGTCAGCTCCAGAATAATACATGAGATAGTAAAAAGAATAATACTGACACCAATCTTCGAAAACATAGAAGACCCTATACCAGAATACATTCGTGAGGCGATACATATACCAAAGCTTCGTGATGCCGTGCTGCATCTGCATATTCCAACTGATGAAAAAATGACATTATCGGCGAGAAAGAGGTTCCTATTTGAGGAGATGTTTTATGTGCAGCTAAAAATATCTTCAGAACGTGCCGCCTCAGCAGCCTCACCTGCTTATAAGATTAAAATAGACGACATTAATAATTTCTTTGAAATGCATGGCTACACACCGACCAGTGCGCAAGTTAACTCAACGAATTTGATATTAAAAGATTTGCAAAAAGGCATACCGATGCAAAGGTTATTGGAGGGTGACGTAGGTAGCGGCAAAACACTGGTTGCAGCTGCAGCAAGTTACGCAACTATATTGTGTAGGCGTGACGAGAAGAAGTTTGGCACGCCACTACAAGTTGCATATCTAGCCCCGACCGAAGTGTTAGCCTATCAACAATTTGAAAGCTTTATCAGATTCTTGGCACACACAGGTATAGAAATCGGCTACCTCTCTGGAACCAAAGCCTTGAAGTATCCATCGAAACTTAGTGATCAGCCGACCAAAGTATCTCGAGCGCAACTTTTAAAATGGGTCTCTGAAGGGAAAATAAGCTTGCTTGTTGGTACTCATGCTATAACTAAAAAGTCTGTTGATTTTAAAGATTTAGCTTTGATAATAATAGATGAGCAGCATCGTTTTGGAGTTAACGCTAGGAAGTCCCTAGCCCACAAGCGTGGTGACAAGCGCCCCGAGATACCACACCTGTTGTCCATGACAGCAACACCTATACCGAGAACTCTTGCTCTTGCGTTGTTCGGGGACCTGGACCTGACTGTAATAGATGAGATGCCTGTAGGTCGTAAACCGATACAGACAATATTATCTACAAACAAAAACAGAGATGATGTTTATGACCATATAAAACAAGAAATAAAAAATGGCAGACAGGCCTATGTAATATGCACCAGAATATCAGAAGATGAGGACGACACAAGTAATAAAAAAAGTGTTGAGAGCGAAATCAAAAATCTTAAGAAAATATTTACTGATGTAAACATTGGAGCAATGCATAGCAAATTAAAAACCGATGACAAAGAAAAAGTTATTGAGGATTTCAAAAATAAAAAAATAGATATATTAGTATCCACTTCTGTTGTTGAGGTTGGTGTTAATATACCGAACGCCAGCATAATGATAATAGAAGACGCTGACAAATTTGGATTATCACAACTGCATCAATTGCGCGGCCGTATCGGAAGATCTAATCATCAATCTTATTGTTATATATTCACTAATTCAGAAGGAGAAAAAACTGTAGAGAGATTGAAAAACTTTTCTAAAACAAATAGTGGTTTTGAATTAGCTGAAATAGACATGGCCGAACGTGGACCAGGCAGCCTGATATCCAGCAAACAATCTGGTATGAGCGACCTCGCCATGGAGGCTTTGAAAAATTTAAAATTGGTTGAGACAGCGAAAACTTATGCCAGGGAAATTATAGACAATGATCCATCTCTTGAGAACTTTCCTGAATTAAAAACGAAATTATCAAAGTTAGACGACCTACACCTTGAATA
>CAZGVC010000025.1:3116-5802 GCA_964529065.1 uncultured Candidatus Saccharibacteria bacterium | reverse complement strand
GCTCCGTATGATGATTTTTTAGCTGCCATAAGTCCCTTAATTATAGCATGTTTTGAACACAAAATTAAGCACAAATAACACATTAAACTTAACGTTTAGCAAATCAATAAAACGCTACAACGATTAATATATAACGAATAAACGAGCCTTTCGGCTCGTTATTTTTGAGGGAAAATCGCCATCTTTCTCCAAGATAGATAGAAAGTTGAAATTGGGACAAACTTATGCGAAGCAGATTCTGGACAAAGACTTCCTGGATCATGATAAAAGAAACCCTCCAACTCCCCTTTGTTATTTTTTCTAAACCCAGTCAATAAGACCATGTGGAATCTTCTGTCATCCCACAGAACTCTCTCGACAGAAACAACCACCGGGAACCCGTTATCGATAGACTGAACAAAATCGACAACATCTTTCTCTCTCATATTCTCTTTTCTACAAGAAGAAAGCCCCGCTTTTTGAAAAATATCCACAAAGTAATCATGTCTCCAGCCAGACTTAGAAAATCCTCCCTCCGACATTCCAGACAACACCATTTCGTCCAAAGAATTTTCTCCTACCTTACCAAGGAATGACAGTGCCATGTAAACACAGGTCATACCACAAGCACGTAGAGCATTTTCAATCGACGATTTAACGTCAATGTATTGCGAAAAATACGGAACATTTAATATCTTATCCACGAAAGTCACCTCTTCTGTTTTTATGTCTTCAATCATACTACCTTAATTTAAATTTTTTTGCATTATCTTATCTCATACCCCTTGTCGCGGAGAACTGAGTAGACCTTGTCAGCGTAGGCATTAACCTCTTCGTCGGTTAATGTTCTGTCTTTGTCTTGATATACCAATCTGTAGCCGATACTTGTCTTGCCATCTTTTACGAATTCGTCGAACAAATGAACACTGACACACAACTCGCCAGCATTGTCAGTAATGAGTGTTTGCAGCTCATCCCTGTTCGCTGTTCCATTGACCCAAAAGGCTACATCGCGAACTATGAATGGCATCTGACTGAATGCCTTGTAGCGAATGTCTCTGTGTAGGGTCTCATTCAGATATTGATTCTCGTTTACTTCTGGCAAGCCACTAAGCAGTGAATCAAAATCAATCTCAACTATTAATGGTTTGGCACTGGTGCGAGATGTTTCTAATGATGCAATACCTAATGACTTCTTAATCTCTACCAAGATCTGATCCACTTGTTCCGCAAAGTTAGACTTCTTCTTCCCATCGTCAATAGCAATAGCCAGTGACGTCCACTCGCGATCCGAAGTAAAGCAATTACCGAATTCAAATATAGCAATGTCTTTCATATTTAGAACTGGTCCATTATAAATATTTTTATTTATTGCATCGAGAAGACCATCAGAAAGGTTGGTACGTAGTCTGTTCTTGTCGCTGGCTGACTTTTGCAATTTTACTTCACCATTTTTAACAAATGAATAAGTTATGACTTCGGCGAAACCGCGATCTGTTAGAATATTGCGAATTATATTCTGATAGTGAAGCTTTTTATTCTGAAGACCTTTCCTACCAAGTATTGGCAGCTTCGGAGTCAATTCTGAATAACCTATTATTCTACCAACCTCTTCGACTATGTCTTCCTTGATTCTTATGTCCAGTCTATCACTCGGAGGAGTTATGACATATCTCTCTTCTTCTAAGTCTTCACATACACGCCCAAAACCAATCACCTTACCCATCTTAGCAAAATCATCCAATGACTCGATCAAGACATGGCCAACACGCTTGGTTGCATGCAATACATTATTGTCCCCCACATAAATACCAACATGGTCTATGCCATCCTCTACCTTTGTTCCTCTTAGATACTCAACAGTCTCATAATATATTCTACCCTCTTCGGAATTCGAGAATACAAGATCGCCAAATTTTAATTCATCTTTATTAATTTTCTTAGAGAAAACGTATTTGTCTATAGATATAGACGGCATCCATACACCCTTATAAAGATAACTAACAAGAGATGAGCAGGAGAAATAATTCGGAGCATCAACACTCATGCTACTTGGATTCTTATACTGAACCCCAATAACTGACCGCATATTGTCTTTTATATAATTAGCTGGGATTATCTTTTCAAACTTGAATTGTAAAGCCTTCAAAGCAGACTCGATCTGCTCCTGTGAGAAGTCTTTACCTAAGAAGTCCCCTATCTCCTTTTTGGTTACACCTACCCATCTGTCTCTGTCTTCCACTGGATAAAAATCCGTCACAGGTCCCAGCTTAGCCTCGGGGAATAGCTTTTTGATCTCATTTACAGTCATCCAGAACCCGTCTTCAACTAGCGAATTCGCTATGCCGTTCTCGAATCTTTTGCTAGCATCGGTGCGCAAATCATATTTTAAAGATGTCTTCCTTATTAGTGATGAATTAAAATTCGCACTCTCTATTATTATGCTTTTTGTATTCGGATTAATACCACTGTGTTTACCACCTTTAATACCAGCTAGACCTAATGACTTCTTGTTGTCAGCTATTACCAATGTCTTAGCATTTAGCTTAAGCTCTCTGTCGTCTAATGTTTCGAGTGTCTCCCCTTCTTCAGCGAATCTAACAACAATGCCTCCATCAATATTCTCGGCCCCGTAGGCATGCATTGGTTTATTCAATGTGAACTGTACATAATTAGTTATGTCCACAATATTATTAATACTTTTTTG
>CAZGVC010000025.1:0-3016 GCA_964529065.1 uncultured Candidatus Saccharibacteria bacterium | reverse complement strand
CGATTCGGCAAAACTTTAATATCGAAGATACTGTCTCTTGGCATTGCCTCCTTATTCTCATCTACCAATATACCTATTTCTTCTATACCCTCAACTTCAAAAGCTTTGGCGTTAATCTCCCTAGCGATAACCTCATCAGTTGGTAGCGGCTCCTCAATATACTGTTGTATCCAAGATTTTGAAAATTTCATAAATATTAAAATTGATTAACGACACGCAAGTCACCGTTATAGAGGAGACGAACGTCATCTAGACCCCACTTGAGCATAGCCATGCGATCGATACCACAACCAAAAGCGAATCCGCGATACTCGTTTGGATTGATTCCGCTAGCTTCTAATACTTTTGGATGCACCATGCCGGCACCACCTATTTCTATCCAACCAGTACCTTTACAAATATTGCACCCCCCACCGCGACATTTGAAACATTGCATGTCCACCTCATTGCCCGGTTCCACAAATGGGAAATAAGACGAACGAAGTCTAATCTTAAGTTCCCCACCGAAGAATTCTGAGAAGAACTTTTCAATTATTCCTATCATCATCGACAGCGACGCGTCCTTGCCAACATATAACATCTCAACCTGATGGAATTGCGCCTCATGTGTTGCATCTGTTGCTTCGTTGCGGAACACCTTACCCGGACACACAATAGCAATAGGCATAGGCAAATTATCCTTCACATATTTCTCCATTGTTCTGATCTGCATGTTGCTAGTGTGTGTGCGCAGAACATGACCGACTTCTTCACTGTGTTTATTCTTGCTTCGCTTGCCGTCTATCCAAAATGTGTCCTGCATGTCTCTGGCTGGGTGGTCACCCGGAACATTAAGTGCGTCAAAGTTATGCCACTCATCCTCAAGCTCAGGACCATCTACAACATCAAAACCTATTTTATTAAAAATCTTAGCAATCTTGTCTATTGATAATGTTATAGGATGTACATGCCCGCTCATAATTACATTCTACACTATGCCTTATTATCCTGCAAAACCCATTTATTTTCTTTTTTAAAGATAAATTTATAAACCGAAATAAAAATAAATAAAGGTGCGACAAATGGATAAAGTAAAAAGTAAATTGCAAAGTTAGGCATTATCTTATTCTTGCTCTCAGTTATACTACGCGAAACCATCAGAACATAAGCAAGCACAGTTAGAAGGAAAATACTCTGGAACAAGAATACATCTGTTGTGATATAAAATATATCGAATGTAATCTTTGGCATATGTATACCTGTGAAGAGATAAGTCTGCAAATTCTGATACGCATGAAAGGCCGTAGACAACACCGAATAACTTATCGCATACAAAACATAGAACACGAATGTCACAGCAACAGGAAGAGTGAACAATCCAAAATGTCCATATTTCTTTTTGAAGAACATCTCACGATAATCCCAAGCATTCTCGAGGAATCCACGTATCCAGCGCACACGTTGACGAATAAGACCCTTAAGTGTTGCTGGGCCGACAGTATAAACATAAGCCTTGTGCGCATTCGCAATCTTGTAATGATTCTTGTGTAGGCGTAGAGTCATCTCAAAATCCTCAGCGTTATGAGCAGCACGATAATTGCCAAGCTCTGTAAAGACTTTTGATCTAAAAACGGAGAACGGCCCAGGCATAACTTGTATAGCATCAATAGATGAGTAGGACTTTCTCCAGAATACAGATAACATATACTCGATGGCTTGGGCGCGTTGCCATATTGTCTTAACTTCACGCAATTGCATACAACTAGCCAGGGCCGAGATACTGCTATCTTTAAAATACTGCGCAGCTATGGCCATAGCGTCACGATGCAGTGTAGAATCAACATCAAGACAAGCAACCAATTCCGTATCAACATGTTCTAAGCCAGTGTTCATGGCGTGATGTTTACCTTGTTTTGTTTCGAAATAATAAGTAATACGATTGTCTGACTTAACGAACTCGCCTACTATATCTTTGGTTTTGTCTGTACTGTTATTGTCTAAATAGAAAATTTTTATTTTATCTTTTGGATAATTCAAATGCTGAATAGACTCGATTGTTGTCTTGATATGTTTACCTTCATTCCACCCAGGGAGCAAGAATGTAACAGATGGGAAATAATCATGAGACAGATCCTCCTCGTCACGCATTTTCTTTTTATTAGAAAGAAAATTGTACAACATGAAGACCTGAAAATACATCGACAAAAATATAAATGGGTACAAAAGAAATTCTAATATTGAGTTAATAGAAGACGGCATGACTATTTAGCGTTAATGCTTTTTGTCGATGTAGATTTGGATTGCGCAGTAGAAGTGGCCTCTTTTAATGTGTCAGGTAGCAAAGCCTTTAACTCCTCGACACTTTTCAATCCATAATATGTCTTGTCCTCAACAACTAGAAGTGGGAATTCTGCTTTTGTCTTGTAAATTTTCTTCACTGTATCTAGTGGCGCCAAATCCAAATCATAATCAAAAGTATAAACACGTAATTCTGGATATATATCACGCAAGTTGTACAGCACTGCTGACTGTTTAGCACAATCATTACACACGCCATCAACATTACTATAAAAATAAATCATGTATATAGGCTTCTTAGACTGGCCACACTTGTCACCTATCTTTTTGCCTAGCAGGTAATCTTTTATCTGTAGAAGTGAATAATACTTTTTCAAATACTGAACTTGTTCATTGTCGCTACCGAGCTTATTCTCTGTATAAGTCAACTTGTCTCCTAACTCATTCAGCTTCTGAACAACACCACTAGCACCCTCATTGCTACAAGACACCTCTTTTAACAAGAACTCTGTCTCTGTGGACATAACGTCAATCGCTATTGAGTCTTGTATTGACTTAATATTGTCTACTTTTTTCTGAGAGAAAAAATACGAGAAATAGAAAGCTGTTGTAAAAATAGCGATAGTTATAATAAGAGATATAACATATCTTGAATAGTCTATTTTCATAAATTTGGAGCCGGCAGTCAGGCTTGAACTGACGACCTACGGTTTACAAAACCGTTGCTCTACCAACTGAG
>CAZGVC010000024.1:1414-7073 GCA_964529065.1 uncultured Candidatus Saccharibacteria bacterium | reverse complement strand
CACATGTCAAAATTACTTTTGAGTTTATTAGGAATATTTATTTCAATTGGAATTATATATTATGTTGGTGTTAGGGGAACTTATAATAAAAATATAACAATAAACAAAAACACATTTTGGGTTCAAATTGTTTCTGACAATAAAAGCAGGGAATTAGGTCTCTCCTACAGATACGGTATGTGTAGCAAGTGTGGCATGCTATTTACCTTCGATGAAGAGAGGGATAATAAGTTTTGGATGAAAGACATGAAGTTTGATTTAGATATGTTGTTCATAGACAGAGACAAGAGAATTGTCGGCATTAGAAAAGATGTAAAAAAAGAAAGCTACCCCGAGGTTATAAGTTCAGATATACCCTCACAATATGTTCTCGAGCTGAATGCCGGAGTGGTGAGCAAGCTTGATATAAAAGAGGGGGACATGTTAGAGTGGTAATGCTACTTTTGATAGGTGCGCGTACCTGGTTTATATCAGGGAGTGAGGAAAGTCCGAACACACAGTTTTGAATTATTCAGAACAAAAGTAGTGGGTAATACCCATCGCAGGCAACTGCAGCACTGCGAACAGAGACGAGCCTGTTAAGTCAGGGTGAAACGGCTAAATGTGTACTCGTGTGCAAGACCGTGCCGGTCTCGTGCCGGAGTCGTCGCAAGCGATCAGCATGGCAACATGCTGGCAAGAAAAATACCTATTGGTGCAATACTTCACAACATTGCATTACAGAATTCGGCTTATAAAAGTAGAGAAGGCGCCCGCGAAGCGGGCGCCTTCGTGTTATAATACATTTTAAATGCAAGGAGAGAGAAAGCTTTTATATGCAGCATTAATACTAGGTTTTTTCAATTTCCTATCTCTCATTCTCGGGCTTATAAGAGATAGGTTATTTGCTTCTCATATTGGTCCAGGAGAAATACTTGATACATACTATGCGGCATTTCGTATACCTGACACCATTAATCTTATAATGATGTCTGTTATATCTGCGGTCACTATAATACCCATATTTTCAAAATTAATAGATACACAAGATTATAAAAAGTTAGGCGAGATGTTCTCGACTCTTATATTATTCGCTGCTGGGATGCTAACTTTCTTTGCCTGTGTAATGTATTTTGTTATACCTTATACATTAGATTGGTATGTTCCAGGTTTTAGTTCCGATCAAAAGTTTATGCTTGTTGATATAACAAGAGTTCTAATGTTGCAGCCAATATTTCTAGCTACATCTTATGTTGTGGGGGCCATGCTTCAAACCAAAGAGAAATTCTTTTATTTTTCTCTGGCGCCAGTTCTGTATAATTTTGGTGGTATATTAGGTGTGTCTGTTTTTTATCCTATTTATGGCGTGTCTGGACTTGGAATTGGTATTGTTGTGGGCGCGGCACTGCACCTACTATCCAATGTGGCGGGCCTATCTCGTATACCTGAAAGACTTTGGTCTGGTTTTAATTTCTCTTTGTCTCACATAAGAGATATTGCTTATGTTGCAGGTCCTCGGTCCATTACTCTTGGTGTTCAGCAATTAAGACTGCTTACTTTTGCTACAGCTGGTTCATTGTTACCTGTTGGCGCTATATCTGTTTATAACCTTTCTTATAATCTGTACTGGATACCAGTAAGTATTATTGTTATGAGTTATCTTGTTACTATTTATCCAAAGTTAACCAGCATCAAAGACAGAGCAGAGTTGAGTGATCTGTCTTCTTCAGTTTTGAATTATTTTATATTTATATTAACTCCAATCATAGTGTTTGGTTTCATTTTGCGTGCACATATTGTGCGCATAGTCTACGGTACAGGTCTATTCGATTGGCAGGCTACGAAGCTAATTTCTGCTACTTTTGCTGTATTCCTATTCGCTTTACTTTTTGATGCAATACGCAAGTTGTTCAGCAGAATATTATTCGCAAGGGGTGTAGTCGGTGTTCAATTGTTAATAGAAATTATCCTATTTGCAGTGCAGAGTTTTGTGTTTTTATTTGCTTTTAAGAGTGTGGTTGGTTTTACTTCGCCGTTTATTACGAAGTTATTGAATATTAATTCTGACTCTGTTCAGATTGTGTCACTGGCAATTATTTTCTTTTTACTTTGCGTCGTGGAGTTAGTGGCCTTGTATGTTTTTGTTAAGAAGTACGTAGACTTGAGAATTAGTAGCACTTTGCTACACAGCATATTCGCATCCATTGCAGGTGGGGTGATAATGTATTTGGGGTTAAATATTTTTGAAGATTGGAATAAAATACAAGAAACAACATTTGGATTATTGTTACAGGTGTCACTCGCGTCTATTATGGGGGTATTTGCTTGGTATTTGATTTTAAAAATATTTAATAACAAGGAGATAGGCTCGCTGGAGCAAGCCGTTCGTGGCAGAATATGGAGGTCAGAAAGAGTTAAAACCTCAGAAAACATTGAGGCCGTAGAATAATTCATCCTCGAAAGTTTCGGTGAAATATGCTAGAGTAGCATAGTGAATATTAGAAATTTCTCAATCATAGCCCACATAGACCACGGCAAATCAACATTAGCCGACAGAATGTTAGAGTTAACAGCAACGGTAGACGCAAGACTGATGCAGGATCAGGTTTTGGACAGCATGGAGCTGGAGCGCGAGCGTGGCATCACGATTAAGATGACGCCAGTTAGAATGCTTTTCAAATCCAAATCTGGTAAAGATTTTATTTTTAATCTGATTGATACCCCGGGGCATATTGATTTTTCTTATGAAGTTTCGCGCAGTTTGCGTGCGGTGGAGGGGGCGATACTACTCGTTGATGCTACGCAGGGCGTGCAGGCGCAGACAATGACTGTTTTGGAGATGGCCAAGGAGGCTGGGCTTCGCATTATACCTGTTGTGAATAAGATTGATTCACCTCTGGCTAAGGTTGATGACACCAAGGAGGAAATAATGAAGATACTCGGTTGTGAGTATGAGGATATATATGCAGTCAGTGGCAAGACAGGAGAAGGTGTGATGGAGTTATTCGAAGTCATCGCAAGAGAGATACCAGAACCTAAAAAAGTTAATTTGGATATTAATGGTTCACGTGCTCTTATTTTTGATTTTGAATATTCTAATCATCAGGGGGTAATATTGTATATACGTATGCTCGATGGGCAGGTCAAGAAGAATGACGAGTTCGTATTCTTGCAATCAAAAGCCAAATTCATTGTTCGCGAGGTCGGGTATTTTAGACCACAAAAAGTTGAGAATGACAGATTATCAGAAGGTGAGATCGGATATGTGGTAACAGGGATCAAGGAACCAGGTGTAGCTCGTGTTGGAGACACCATAACGCCATTCGCCCATCAGATGGAGGCTTTCCCTGGATACAGTGAACCAACACCATTGGTGTTCGCTAGTGTATATCCAGAATTTCAAGAATATTTCGATGACCTGCGTACCGCACTAGGCAAGCTGCGCCTGTCTGACTCGTCTCTTACTTATGAGGAGGAAAGTAGTGGTGCACTTGGTCGCGGATTCCGAGCTGGATTCCTAGGTATGCTTCATCTTGAGATCGTAACCGAGAGGCTTCGCCGTGAATTCGGCTTGTCGCTAGTTGTGACCAGCCCGTCTATTACTTATGAGGTTACAACTCGTGACGGCAAAACAGAGATGGTCTATACACCTATACATTTCCCAGATCATGGCGAGGTTGTATCGGTTAAGGAGCCTTGGATACTAACTACAATAATAACACCACACACTTATATAAGTAATGTTATGGAGATACTACACAAACACGAAGCAAGTGTTTTGGAGCTGGAGGATTGGGGATTCGACAGGGTGCGCATGACACTGGATATGCCGCTGCGCGAGTTGATGCGTAATTTCTTCGATGAGATCAAGAGTGTGACTAGTGGTTATGCGTCTGTTGCTTATGAGACGGGGGAGATGAGACCAGCTAGTGTTACTAGATTAGATGTATATGTTGCGGAGGAGAGGGTAGCCGCATTCTCAAAAGTTATACCAGAGTACAGATCGCAAGAAGAGTCAGAAGAAGTAGTGGAGAAGCTAGAAAAAATACTTCCAAAAGAAATGTTCAGGGTGAAGATACAGGCTTATATCAAAGGCCGCATAGTAGCGAGTAGGTCTATTGCCCCAATGAAAAAAGATGTCACAGGCCACTTATATGGTGGAGACATTACTCGTAAGATGAAGTTACGCGAGAAACAAAAAGAAGGTAAAAAGAGAATGCTCGCCGAAGGAAAAGTCCATATCAGTCACGACACATTCCTAAAGATGATGAAATAGTCTAGCGGTAGAAGAAAGTGATAAAGTAAGAAGCTAGCAATCCAATCATCATAAGAACTGCAATAACTGCAAATATTACTTTTACTATTTTTTGGTTTTGAGTTGTGAAAAACATGCTGTACACTATAGCATGTTAATGTCCACCTATCAACAAAAGAAAATTTGGAAAATTATCAAGTATTCCAAGCTAACGGGTATACTTTTTTTGTTGTTAGTTATATATTTTTCTATCGAGTCTTTGCAATTTCTTTCGAAATGGAGTCAATTAGATAAAAAGTTAGACGATGCCAAAAAAGAGAGGGATATAATTAATTCCAAATTAGAAAAAAGGCAAAACGAATATGACTTTTTAAATACCGAGCGTGGACAGGAGGAGTATTTGCGTAACAATATGCCTGTTGCACGAGATAATGAGAAAGTCGTCATACTTTATGACCCGACATCTTCCGCTGTACAAGTATTATCTACAGAAATACCTACATATTTGAAGGTGTTTAAGAGAATACAGTATTTATTTGCAACCTATACTAACTTCTAGTAAACTGCAATTATTATGGATAACACAGAACAAGTAGTAGAAATTTACAGCACACCAACATGTCATTTTTGCCACATGGCCAAGGATTGGTTCGCGGCTAATAATGTCAAATTCGTAGATCACGATGTTGCTGCTGATCTTGAGCGTCGCAAAGAAGTAGTCGAGATGACAGGGCAAATGGGTGTACCTGTTATTAGAATTGGTAATGATATAGTCATTGGCTTCAATCAACCAAAACTTGAGGAGCTTCTAAATATTAAGAGCGCGTAAGGTGTAAAATAGTGCATTTAAAAAGTAAAGCCGCCTGCGAAGCAGACGGCTTTACTTTTCCCTTTAACCATG
The DNA here is from genome assembly GCA_964529065.1 of uncultured Candidatus Saccharibacteria bacterium. Classification (GTDB taxonomy): domain Bacteria; phylum Patescibacteriota; class Minisyncoccia; order Phycocordibacterales; family UBA5272; genus JAUPVO01. The sequence continues at coordinate 1,938 of CAZGVC010000024.1, read as the reverse complement.
TTATTATCTTCCGGCTGGCGACGTGTCAGTAAAAAATTAGGAAGAAAAAGATGTTGGACGCAATTCTCGAAGCTTTCGGCCTCAGTGAGGTCCGGCGCCCCGGGCCTCCGCGCAGCTAAGCCGGAATCGGAAGTGTGGCTCGCACTGAACTTCACTTCCAAGCCGGGCAACTTGCCTGGCTTTTTTATTTTCCATATTTACAATTTACAAAATTGTGTAAAACATTTGCGTTTATTTTTTAATAGGAGTAATATTAATAGTGGATTTGTACACAGTTAGCAGTAAAAGAACTGTGCTGCCGCTATCAACCAACTTTTCAGGAGCCACCATGAAGTTGCAACGCTCACTCGCGGCTTTGGCCGCTTCCATCGCCGCGCTCGGTTTGTTCGCATCGTCTGCGTACGCCGTCTACGACACTTCGGTCAAGAACGACGCAACGACCGCATTGCCCGAAAGCAAGATCGTCATTACGGCCGCAAGTCAGACCGTTCAGAACGCTCCAGCGCCGCTCACCGATCAGCAGC
>CAZGVC010000024.1:0-1314 GCA_964529065.1 uncultured Candidatus Saccharibacteria bacterium | reverse complement strand
TGCTTAATATTTATTGTATAATTGTAGTATGAAGAATGTATTTATAACTGGCGTAGGTCAAGGCATAGGCAAGGCATTAGCACAAAAGTATATAAGTGAAGGATTTTATGTTATTGGGACAACTATTTCCGGCTCCTCAGATTATAAACATAATAATCTAAAAATAATAAAACTAGACCTTCGTGATTCAGAATCTATTAATTTGTGTGAACAAAACGTAAGAGAGACAGGTAGAAATATAGATGTATTTATTAACAACGCTGGAATTCTGGTTGATGATAATCAAAGTGTAGTTATAATAGACAAATTACGCACAACGTTGGAGGTGAATTTGATAGGAACTATTGATATAAATGAAAGGTTGATTGATACGGTATCTCAAAATGGGCAGATAATTTTTATCTCATCATCGGCCGGCTCTATATCGAGGACTGGGGATGCTGCAGCACATTCGCCCAACAAGTACCCAGCTTATAAGATTTCAAAATGCGCAATTAATATGTATATGAAGACTCTATCTTTAAGAGAAAAAGATAAATTTATTAACTCTATACATCCTGGACGAGTTAGAACTGATCTAAGTGGGTTCGATGGTGATATGAGCCCTGAAGAAGCAGCTTCTGAAATATACAAATTCGTCTCTTCTAATAACGAGACTGGTTACTTCTGGTTCGAGGGAGGCAAGATGGATTGGTAATAATTAGTGTCCTCGGCAGGAATCGGTCACAAAACATATATTTTCTTTTTCGTTTTCAACTCAAATAAAATATTGTTTCGCGACCCCGTATTCGATTCCTAAAAACGAAATTTAGATTTCGTTTTTGATGACATTTTGCAAGTGTCCTCGGCAGGAATCGAACCCACATCAATCCCTTAGGACGGGATTGTTCTATCCATTGAACTACGAGGACAATACGGTATACTATATCACATGAACAATCAAGAACAAATGGACGAGCTTGTACGTCTGACTAGGGAGAACAATAAGATGCTCCGCTCACTTAAAACTCATGCCAATGTTGGCCTAACTATGAAGGTGTTATATTGGGTGATTGTATTAGGTTTTGTTTTTGGGGCGTATTACTACTTCGCGCCTATTATGGATATGTTTACAGGGGATGCGCATGCAACAGATGACGCATTCAACAGATTCAGCGAAGTCGTACCAATAGTCACAAGATTCAGAGACTTTTTTACCTCTTTAAATGCTAATTAATTTGTGATATTATAGGTGCATCGCTTGGATAGCTCAGTTGGTAGAGCGCTTCCCTGAAGAGGAATAGGTCCCCAGTTCGAGCCTGGGTCCAAGCACCA
>CAZGVC010000023.1:5182-7323 GCA_964529065.1 uncultured Candidatus Saccharibacteria bacterium | reverse complement strand
ACTGGGTCAAAAGTCACAAGAGTGTAGAAGAAAGTGAACATAACCACAAGCAAGAAATATGTAGCGCCATATATCCAAGGATTAGAAAGTAATCCAGATATGGTAGAAGCGATAGATTGTGCTAGGGCTGATGAAGTTGTAGCTAATAGCTGAACTGCGATCTGTGGGAACATCAAAAATGAGATCGCAAATATAATAGGCACAACTCCAGCCATAGTTAAGCGTAATGGAAGATAAGTAGTAGTTAATCCAGTAGAAGCGTAACCACGAGCTTGCTTAGCATAAGTAACCTCGAGTGGCCTCTCTGCCTCTGTTACTGCAACTATACCTAACAGAACCAGAACAAAAGTAACTCCTAATGCAACATAAACTGGAACCTGATCAGCAGGAACAGTAGACGCAACACCCATCAACTTTGTAGGCAGGTTGGCAACTATACCCGCCAAGATGACCATAGATATACCATTTCCTATTCCCTTCTCATTGATCATCTCACCTAACCACATCATAAGCATTGATCCAGCTGTAATAATGGCTATGTTTATGAACATATCAGTGTGCGACAATGTTGGTATTACTCCCTGTCTCGCAAACAAAGTAAGAAGACCGAATCCTTGCAAAATAGCAAGTGGCGGTGTCATCCAGCGTGTATAGCGTGAGAATCTCTTGCGGCCAACATCACCCTCCTCCTGATTCATAGCTTTTAATTTAGGAGAGAGCACTGTTCCTAGCTGCATTATAATACTCGCTGTAATATAAGGCTGAACTCCGAGCATCACAATAGAAAGTGTCGATAATCCTCCACCAGCGAATATATTGAGTAGCCCCAGTAGCTGATTACTGTTAACAAAGTTAGCAATATCACTAGCAGATAATGATGGTATTGGAATAATAGAAAGAACTCTGGTCAAAACCAAAATAGCAATTACAAAGAATATTCTTCTTCTGATCGAACTTTCAGTAAAAACAGCACGCAGGTATTTGAACATAATGTTATGAGTTTATCACAAAATGTGACGTGTTTGTAATTTTGATAATTACCAAGTAAAGTGAGCAAAAGCCTTGTTAGCCTCGGCCATTTTGTGTGTATCCTCTCTTTTCTTAACAGCAGAACCTTCATTGTTTGAAGCTAATATAAGCTCGTCACCAAGCTTCTTGAACATAGCCTCACCTTTCTTGCCGCGAGCAGCAGCCAAGATCCAGCGCATAGACAATTGAAGACGGCGTTCTGGGCGAACCTCACGAGGAACTTGATAATTAGCACCACCAATACGGCGTGAACGCACCTCGATAGCAGGACTAGTGTTTTTGATAGCTAATTCAAATATCTCCATTCCGTCCTTTTCTGTCTTTGTTTTGATGTAATCAAGTGCATCATAAACAATCTCACGTGCAGTGTTTTTCTTTCCACTCCACATTACATAATTAATAAATTTACCAAGCTTGTCAGAATTGTGAACAAGATCAGCACGAGCAATATTTCTATTTTTTACAGGTCTACGCATTTTATTTTAAGTTTAGAATCCGCGTTTTTCCCCCAGAGACTTCGGGTACTGCGAATTGTTTATTAAGTAATATCTCTGATACATCGTATAAACGAATACGTATATAATAACACAAAATTAGAGAAAACAAAAGGCCGCGCTCCGCGCGGCCTTTTGTTTAGAACTATTTCTTTGCTACAGCTCCTGCTTTAGGGCGTTTAGCTCCGTATAGCGAACGAGCTTGGCGACGAGCATCCACTCCTGTTGCGTCGAATCTACCACGAACAATGTGATAACGCACTCCGGCTAGGTCTTTCACACGACCACCACGTAGCATCACCACTGAGTGCTCCTGAAGTTTGTGTTTCTCTCCTGGAATATACGCAGTTACCTCTTGGCCGTTAGTTAGTCTAACACGGGCGATCTTACGTAACGCAGAGTTCGGTTTCTTTGGAGTTGTTGTTGTTACCTTTGTACAAACACCACGTTTGAAAGGAGAATTATAGAAATTAGGACGATTTAGAACGCTGTTAAAACCGCGACCCATAGTTACAGATCTAGATTTTCTGGCAACTTTCGCTCTAGTTTTCTTTACAAGCTGATTAAGTGTTGGCATAAATATTTATAGAATACCTGTGATTCTACTACAAATCCTTA
>CAZGVC010000023.1:1687-5082 GCA_964529065.1 uncultured Candidatus Saccharibacteria bacterium | reverse complement strand
CTACCCTCTTGAGCAAGTAAAGTCCTGGCTGTACGCAATGCAATGATTAGATCAAAAAGTATCCCCCTGTTTTTAATATAAAACAAATCATATTTCAATCTCTCAATAGTGTCGTCTATTCCTTGCGGCTGCTCATGCATCATTATCTGAGCCCAACCAGACAATCCAGGAGTAACTGCATAACGTATCATATAATAAGGTACCTCTTCCTCCAGTCTTTTAGCCAAATTACCGAGGTCAGTACGCGGACCGATTAGAGATAATTCACCTTTTATAACATTAAGTATCTGAGGCAACTCATCGATGCGTGTCTTGCGTAGGAATGCACCAACAGGAGTTATATAATTCTCAGTCTTCTCGCCAGGCCAGAATCCTCCATCGGTGTAGGCCATGGTGCGGTATTTCTTTACTATTATTTCTTTGCCATATCTACCAACTCTCTTTTGTTCTGAATACACAGTAGGATTACCATCAGAAACAATGTATCTCTTAACCCATGGATGAAGGAATGCCCAGACAACAAAAACAGGCAAAGATATTATTATATCTATAACTCTTTTTACAAATTCATAGACTTTTGTATTAATGTCCACATGTTCAAAAAACCAAGAATATCCAGCTGCATGAAGTGGTGTCTTTCTAAACAAGTACTCATATATATGCGGCATATCCATAATCCTAACCCCCTCTTTGGTTAAGTTATAAAGCATAGGCAAGAAAGACTCCGTGTCTTTGTTGTTAAGGTTCACAATAATCAAATCTATATTTTTATCTTTTACAGATTGCAACACATAGTCCTTGAATGAATTAATAGCATTAGAGTTACTGTTGAAATGCAGATGGAGCACAGGCGAGATAGTGTATGCCTCAACTTGTAGCTGTTTGTATATTTCAAAAATCTCTTTGTCTGTACCGAGGAGTAAGGCATGACTCTTCGTATCGAACTTTTGCAATCTATTAGTCCCGAGCCTCCAGACCGACAACAATAAAAGTATAGCAAAGCCTTGTATCAGTAATACTGTTTTAGGTGTGAATTGTCCTGGGAAAAAATAAAATAAAGTATTACCAAAAAGTATATAAGTTAAAACTATCGCGCCTATGTATTTTATCTTTTCAGCTTTCTGACTAAAATCAGGTATATCATACAATCCGGCAACAAAAATACTGACTATAAAAAATATAAATATTGGAGCAAAATTATAAACATGCTCAGTGAAATAAGAGAAATCCGCTATGTCTGGCCTACGAGCAAGTAAGGCAAAATATAAAGAAAACCAGAAGATAAAAGAATCCCCTAAAAATAGGGTAAGCCTTTTAAAAAGCCCTTTACTTAACATAATAGGCCCATACTACTTTTTTTTGACTTTTTTCGCAAGTTCTGGTCTTTTCTATTCTAGGCCCAGGAATTCATTCTTGCTACTGCGGCGCAAATCACTATAACTCCCAGCAAAAGATGCAACTAAGCCGATAGAAATGTAGTCAAGCAGAATATGTGAACCTCCATAAGACATGAATGGTAGTGGTATACCAGTAACAGGTAGCAGGGCCAGGTTCATGCCTATATTAATAGTCACATGTATGAATATAAAACCGAGAACACCCATCGCAAGCAAGGCCTCAAAATTATTCCTAGCACGATAAGCAGAGATCAGTAACCTCGCACACAATGTGCCAAATAAAATTAACACCAGCACCACACCAACGAATCCCCACTCTTCAGCGAATGCTGCAAAAATAAAGTCCGTCTCGTGTTCAGGCAAGAATGACAGTCTGGATTGCGTTCCATAACCAACACCTTTGCCCAGAATCTGTCCACTACCTATTGCAATCTCGGCTTGGAAAACATTATAACCACTACCTCTTATGTCTCTAGCTGGGTCAATAAAATTTAAAAGCCTAGCCTTCTGATACTCTTTGAATACGAATAACCACATAACAGCAACGGCCACTACCCCGAGCCCTATCATTATAAAAAGATGCTTCTTAGAAAGGCCTGACGCCAGAACCATAACAAACCAAATACCAAGTAGTACCATTGCCGACCCAAAGTCCGGCTGCAACATTACCAAAAATATCGGCACCGCTGTGTAAGCCAAACTAACGAACAAGTGGCGTAACCGCTTGATCTCAACATGACGTTTTGAGAAGTACTTCGCAAGCAGTATTATCAAAGCTAATTTTGCAAAGTCTGCCGGCTGAAGAGAGACTCCAGCGAATGAAACCCAAGCCTTGGCACCTTTTACAACATTACCAAGGAAGAGCGTCGCAACAAGCATCAGGTTAGTCAGAGCATAAAAAAATAGAACGGCTTTTGTATTTCTTATAAAAGACATATCCATTTTAGATATAACAAAATAAGCAATGCAACCTAAAAATATCCAAATACTTTGCTTAAAAAGATAAGAGTCTCCCGCCAGAAAAGAAGACATGGCAGTTAAGCCGAACAGAGATATAGGTAATGCGCAAAAAAGTAATATCCACTCCCACCTACTATTTTTCATACAGAAGAGTAAGAGGTATGAATTTTACAGAAGCAATATCCCCTTCAACCCTATAAGGTAGAGAGACAAATACCTCTTCAAGTTTGTCATGCCTTAAACCTTTCACTGTAAAATCATAGAACCCCACAGCATTACCCAATGAATTATACGCAACCAACATAGTTACAAAATTATCCGACACATCATCAGAATAAGGAGAAGAATAGAAGACGTTAATATCTGTCGAGCTATCTTTTTTGTTATAAGTAAAATTTTTAAGCTTCAAATCATAAGACCCGCGTGTTTTGTACATCTCATAAGGCTCCAGTCTTGCTATGACATTAGTGATATTGTCTGCGACTATGGATTTATTATATACAGGTATCTGATACCCTGTTGAGCCAGGCACAGTAGCACGCATAGTTTTAAAATTTTTACCGTTATTATCATAAAGCTCAACGACCAGGGACAACATCATCGGGGCTGAGCTTGTGTTTGGATTATCAACCAGAACTAAAACATCATACTTTTTGTCAGCAGTTTTAATAGCGCGTGCTGCCGCGATAGACAGCGGCTTGTAATCTGTGCTACATTGCAACAGGCAACTACCGCCACAATCAATACCGGTTTCAATGTTATTCTTCTTACCATCAAAACATGTTGCTGGCGCCCATATAAAACCACGCAGTAAAAATACAAACCAGCCAATTATTAAAATAATCAAAATACTAGAGTAAAGAATTTTTCTTTTTGTATACCAATTCATCTCAATTTCTTGCATTATCAAAATTATAACACAATGACCACGAACTCGCCGCGAACCTTGTCTTGATTATTTTTAAAATATTCCACCACTTCTCTAGATGTACCCCTTACTACCTCTTCATACATTTTGGTTAATTCTCTACAAACAAC
>CAZGVC010000023.1:0-1587 GCA_964529065.1 uncultured Candidatus Saccharibacteria bacterium | reverse complement strand
TCAGAGATGAGGGATACATGGCCGCCCTCTTCGAGGGCGGCCATGATTCTATCCAAATGTGACAATTTTGAATTAGCAAAAAACACAGTTGTAGGGGTCTGTATATCATAATGCTTTAGCAGCTTCTGCGCCTCGCTAGTATTCTCACAAGCAATCAAGTCACATTCCTTCAGAGTGCGTATTGCTCGCAGAGTAATATCCTCCAAGTTCCCAATTGGTGTAGCAACTAGTGATAATTTACCTTTGAATTCTTGCATATTATATACGTTCTATTTTGGCGCCGAGTAAAGCTAAGCGCATCTCAATATTCTCATACCCTCTGTCGATTTGCTCCACATTGTCTATTACACTCTCACCTTCCGCACCAAGGGCCGCAATCAATAGGGCTATGCCGGCACGTATATCAGGACTGGTCATGTGACGCGCATGCAGTCTACTCTTCCAATTATTGCCAGTAACCACCACACGATGTGGGTCACAAAGTACCATTTGCGCCCCCATGGCTATTAATTTATCTACAAAAAACATCCTAGCTTCATACATCTTCTCGTGGAACAATACTACCCCTTCACATTGTATAGCAGCAACTATACCAACACTTAATATATCAGGACTAACTTTAGGCCACGGCTCGCAAGATATTTTCATCATACTGCCATCATACATTTTTTGTATTTCATATTTATCTTGCTTTAGGACTTTTATATCATCACCATGGAGTTCAAATTTACAACCAAGCTTCTCAAACATTTTTAGTGTCATACCAAGATTATCAATGCCAGCATTTTTAATTGTTAACTCACTCCTTGTAGACATAGCTAGCGCAACAAAACTCGCAACCTCTATAAAATCCGGCAGAATTGTGTGAGTAATCGCCACATCAAAGCTATCTCTCTTTTCTAAATTATTTAAAGTTATTCTGTTAGACTTTTGTCCCTCCACATTCAGACCAACACTTTTTAATACTTCACACAATTGAGTTATATATGTCTCACAAGCAGCATTATATATAGTCAGGTCTTTGGCCTCTAGCGCAGCACACATTATTATATTCGCCGTACCTGTAACACTGGCATCATCGAGCAATATCTCGCCGCTAATAATTTTGTTTTTATCTAATGTTAACTTATTACCCTTTAGCTCGGCACCAAGATTAACAAAGCCTTTTATATGTGTATCAACGGGACGCAAACCTATCTTGTCGCCTCCGACGGGAGGAATATAAGCAACACCGAAGCGGGCCAAGAGTGGACCCATCAACATTAGCGAGCCACGCAACTTCTCAGACAATGCAAAATACTCATCACTTTCAAAATACTCTTTACTTATCTCTCTTGTGTCTATTGATAACACATTTTTACCCCCCTCTTTCGCCCAAGATATTTTTGCTCCGCCTTTTTCTAGAATCAACAACAGGTTGCGTATATCTAATATATTTGGGCAATTAACTATTTTAATATTTTGCACCAAAACACTAGCGGCAACTATTTGTAACGCTTCATTCTTGGCCCCTTGTGGCTCAATCTCGCCTTTTAATTCTATTCCTCCTGTTACTTTGAACGCCGCCATGATTAGATAATACTAACA
>CAZGVC010000022.1:1588-7546 GCA_964529065.1 uncultured Candidatus Saccharibacteria bacterium | reverse complement strand
GATGTGTCATAGGCCCCTCCTCCATCATAATCAACACTGTTCTTGGCTGTTACTTGGAATACACCAGACGAGAGGGAGATAATCTTGCCAATGTTCGCACCACCGGCGTCAGCCACACTGTCGGCGCGCTCCTTGGCATTACGTGTTGCCTCGCTTAACATCTCGGCGCGTATGTTCTTGAGATTGTTATAGAAATATTCAATTGAGTTGGAGACATTCACACCAGGCAGGATGCTGGCTGTCTGATTCTGAATTGTAGACATCTTCTCAACATCAGAAGACTCGACAATCAGGGTCTGATTAACATTGTAGCCAACAACACCTAGTGAACAATTCTCATAACCTTGTGGTCCTACTTGGCAGATCTGATTGTTATACACTGTGCCCTCGCTTATATTCTCAGAAGCGATGCCAGCTTGCTTCAAATAACCTTTTAACTTTGCGATGTCAGATTGTACTGATTTGGTACCTTCTGATATTGATTCCGAGCGACGCGAGACATTGATAGTTAGCTTCGCAGTGTCACTCTTAACATATCTCTCGCTTGATCCAGTGACCGAGACTGTGTCTCGCTTGCCACCGAATGCATCAAAAGAAGAAGACACTATCCATGCCGTTAACATCATAGCAACGCCAATCAAAACAGCTGGAGCTGAATATTGATTGCTAGTGAAAAAGTCTTTGATACCTTTCATTGCTATTTCTTAGCTGTTTTCTTTGGTTTCTTTAATTCTTTTTTGTGATATTTTTCTTCTTTTGCCATATGTGACTAGTATAGCAGTTAAAATATTATCGAGATGTGGATATTGACTAAACACTACCATCGTTGGTATAATTAAATTACTTTTGGGGTTACCCACCGATTCAGGAGTCAAATCCTGATGATGATTAAGAAAGCTCAAGCAACGCCTTGAGCTTTTCTTTTACCTTAGAAAAATCATTGTCATCCAGCGTTGCCAGTCTCCTCTGGAATCTGTTCGAACTAAACATTCTAATTTGATACAACAAAACACATCTTTTTTCATTAAAAATATTTATACCGGTGAACCATGTTCCAATTTTTTCTTTCGTCGAAAGAGGTACCCCAATAAAAGAATTGCCTGACAACTTTTTTAAAACTAAAACTGGTCTTTGGAAATCCTCCCCTTTGCCGCAAGACTCTTCTTTTATATTCAACCCTACTGAACACCACCAAATATCCCCTTCTTTAAAAAGAAACTTTTCCTGTCTATTTTCTAAAACTTTCTTTTTGTTATTCCAGTCATCAAAGTTTTTATCCATGTTCAATAAAATTATAACAAGACTATTGGCAGGATTTGTACAAGGTCTTCCCCATTTTTTCTGCTTCGGCTTCGGATTTGTAATAAACAAGATTCTTTTTAGAAATATTAGTTCCGCCACAACCTTCATAATAGTAATATTTACCCTTCTTGCTGCCGAATATTAACCCGCCAGTATTAGTTGATTGTCTGTTAGCTACATCCCCATCGATATAGCCCTCACCCGAGCGTATCAACTCTGTTGCTGGTATGTGCGAGTAATAATTATCAGAAAGACCTATAAAATAACCAATAAATAAAAGGCAAATCGAGGCAAAGCCCCACAAAAAATCAGAAGTCAGCCTGTTATTGATTATTTTGGCGATTTCTTGTATAATGTTTAACATCAATAAATAAAAGTATAACACCATGGCAACCAGAAAAGCGGCAGGTACCGCTAAAAACCTAACAGACAGCAATCCACAATATCTTGGAGTCAAGAAATATGACGGCGAGGTTGTGTCAGCTGGTAACATCATCGTGCGCCAACGTGGTACACGTATCGCTCCAGGGAAAAATGTAGGCCTAGGAAAAGATCACACATTGTTCGCTCTTAAGGATGGTAAAGTTAAATTCTCATCTAAGAGACACATGAATTTTGACAACACAACTAAGACAAAGAAAGTTGTATCTGTTCAATAGGAATTAGCAAAAGCGCCGCCCCTTCGGGGCGGCGCTTTTGCTTTATAACCTCCTACTTGTCGAACTTGATTGAAAGTATTCTAGACCCACCGTCCCCGCCCAAAGTGATACCATAAAGTATGTCACATTGATTCATAGTCTCGCGATTGTGAGTAATCACGAGTAGGCGCGACTTCTCGGCTAATTTTGATAATAACTTGCCATACTTGCGAGCATTAGACTCGTCCAATGCGGCATCGGTCTCGTCGAGAACCATAAACGGTGGCGGCACAATAGAGGTGAGTGCGAACAGAAGTGCAATAGACGACAAAGTCTTCTCCCCTCCTGAGAGCATATTTATATCTTTTACTTTTTTCTGTGGGAGACTGATGTCTAGGTCTACTCCAGTTTTTAATTCTGTCTCTTCACCTTCACGCTCTATTTTATTTTCAACTAATATTAGTTTGGCTTTACCACCTGGGAAAATATTATGGAAGAAGTTCGCAAAAGTGAAATTAATCTTCTCCAAACCTTTCTCAAAATCAGTCTTGATAGTCACACGCAGATCGGCGATCAATGTGTCCAGACTAGCCTTGGTGTTGGTCAGGTCATTGATCTCATTCTCAAGGAATGTATTGCGAGCATTCATCTCCTCATATTGCATCTTGATACTGCTGACGTCTATGACCCCCATCTCTTCTATTCTGATCTTGCTACGCTCGAGTGACTTTTGATTGTTATAATGATTATAATCCGTTGGTAATGAGGCCTCGTGATAATTCAAAACTTTTTGTCCAACAAATATAACTGCCTCTTGTAGATTGACCGCGAACAATCTGTCTTTTTCTTCTAACTCTTTCAAATAGAATTGATTCTCGTCGCGAAGTTTTTCTATTTCGAGTATTTCTCTTTCCAATGACTGTCTCTTGTCATATACGCTACGCAGCTCCTCGATATTATTGTCCTCGATATTGTCACCAGTATTAGCTATCGATTGTATTTTGTTTTTGATGTCATTCTCTTTTGCTACACATTCCGCGATCTGTCTCTGTATATCATCGGTGCGCCCAACTTGTGAGAATTCTGGGAATTGATGCTCGATTGTATGATTGATACCACCTATTAATGATCTGGTTTTGTTTTGATCGTTATTAGATATAGCAATCTCAAGCTCGTCTGTCAGTCTCTTGATCTCATTTTTAAATTTCTCATAATCTGTTTTTGAAATAGACGCATGAGTTGGTATCTTCTCCAATTCATTCTTGAGCAGATTCTTCTGATATGTCACCTCGGCCAAGGCACGCTCGAGAGTGTATCTCTCTTCCTCTTTTACTTTTTTATCTGCGGCACCACTCCTGCGGCGCAGCTCAAGATCCTCCTCTCTTTTGGCGAGACCTCTCTTCTCTTCTTCTATTTGAGTTAATCTCTCTGTGTTGGATGCGTAATTTTTAGTTTTAGATTTGAGCTCGCTGATTAACTTGCTCTCGTATACAAAATACAAAATATAATTATTGAGAAGCTTTTCTCTCTCTTCTTCTACTTTGCTTATCTTCTCAATCTGTATTCTCAAATGATTAAGCTCGGGCGCTAGTTCGCGGCGCATAAGTGATACTGTCTTCATATGCTCCTCGACTTTGGCTAGCTTGCGCTCGCTCTCTTTTAATCTCATCTCATGAACGCGCAGTCCGAGGGCGTCTTGTATCATCTCCTTTCTCTCCTCAGCGCTAACTAGCAGTATTCTGTCCGCTTCACCTTGAGAGATAATTGTGTGCACACTTGTTCCGATACCAGCTAATGCGAGTATAGCCTGAACGTCTTTGAGGCGCACATCAGTATTGTTAATCTTGTATGTACTACCACCATCAATATACACCTCGCGCGAGAGGACTATCTCGTCATATGCGAGGAATGGAGCGATCTCCTCCGACACACCACGTGAAGCAGACTTGTTTTTATTGTCTATTGTTATTGATACTGACGCACGAGACAGTGAACCTAGTGTTGATGAACCTTTGAATATAAGGTCGCCCATTGATTTGGAGCGTATGCTTTTCATTGACTGTTCACCCAAGACAAACCTTATCGCCTCGGCAACATTGCTTTTACCGCTACCATTTGGCCCCACTATACCAGTTACATTACGAGAAATGTCTATTGTGGTTTTCTTTGCAAAGCTTTTAAAGCCTGTGATTGTAATCGAAGACAATGTCATTAACTAAAATTATAGCATGTTACAGAATACCAACCCACCGCAAATCAACAGCGCGTTACATCTTTATTGCTCTGCCGCTAATGAATAGATATATTGCCCAGACGAAGAAAATAGCGGCCATGCCTAATACAGTCAAAGCTGAGTACCAAACATTGATGTCGGAACTGCCGAGGAAGCCATATCTGAATCCATTGATAATGTATAGCACAGGATTAAAATGTGATATTTCTTGCCAAGGAGAAGGAAGTAAATGCACGCTGTAGAATACTCCACCCAGATAAGTAAGTGGTGTTAGAACGAATGTTGGGACAATGGACATCTGGTCGAAGCTTTTGGCGTAGATGCCATTGATAAGCCCAGCAAGTGAGAACACTATGCTCGACGCAATAGCGAAGAACATGACCCAGCCAATGTGAGCAATAGAGAGGTGTGTGAAGAATAATGCGGTCAGAAGTGTCATAACACCTACTATGAATCCACGCATAACGCCACCAAAAACGAAACCAAAAATCATAGCAGTATAAGACACTGGTGCAACCAACAACTCCTCGAGAGTCTTTTGGAATTTGGATCCGTAGAATGAGAAGACGACATTCGAGAATGAGTTAGTGATAACTGCCATCATAACGAGGCCTGGCACAATGAACTGCATATAGCTGACCCCATTTACGGCCTGTATCTGTGAGCCGATGAATTTGCCGAAGATAAGGAAATAGAGTGCGGTAGTAACAACCGAAGGCAAGAATGTCTGAGACCAGACACGGAACATTCTGATTATTTCTTTTGTAAGAATAGTCTGTATTGCGACCATCTGTATTTTAAAATTTCTATTAGTCATAATTGTTTTGTTATTGAGTGTTATTTGTTATCGCTGTTAGATATTTCTTTCAAATATACACCTTCAAGATCTGTGCCGTATTTGCTGAGTACGTCTTTCATATTGCCGTTTAGAACAATCTCGCCATCACGTATCATGGCAACCTTGTTACAAAGCTCCTCGGCCTCTTTTAGATAATGCGTTGTCATGATAATAGTGGTACCCGATGCATTCAACTCGCGCAAGAAACTCCACATGCCGTGACGCAGCTCCACATCCACTCCAGCAGTAGGCTCGTCAAGAATAAGTAATTTGGGCTGATGTACGAGGGCGCGCGCAATCATGAGGCGTCTCTTCATACCACCTGAAAGCGTCCTCGAAACGGCGTTACGTTTATCCCAAAGATCTAACTTTTTAAGTATGTCTTCTGCGCGCTCTTTTGCTATTTTGCGTGGCACACCATAATAACCTGCTTGGGTTACAACTATGTCCATCACCTTTTCAAAAATATTAAAGTTGAACTCCTGAGGTACTATGCCTATATTGCTCTTGGTTGTAACATGATCATCATCAATCGATGTGCCCATGACTTCGATGCTACCTGATGTTTTCTTCACGAGTCCTACTGTACAGTTAATGAGCGTGCTCTTGCCGGCACCATTTGGGCCGAGCAATGCGAACACGTCACCCTGCTCCACAGTCAGGTCCACGCCTTTTAATGCGTGCTTGCCTGTGTCGTATGTTTTCTTAAGATTTTTAATAACTAATGCAGACATAAAAGTTATGCTAAATCTTTTGGAATTAATCCTGATATGTAATCTTGCTTGCCCAAGTTAACTCCCTTGTTACGCAATATCGCATAAGCAATAGAAACATGGAAATGAAAATTCTGAGTCACAAAGCCTTCTATATAATTCTGCATTTCAAAATATTTGCCAGGCATCCAAGGGAATGTAACCTTCACATTATCAGCATTAGCAAAAGACTCT
>CAZGVC010000022.1:0-1488 GCA_964529065.1 uncultured Candidatus Saccharibacteria bacterium | reverse complement strand
AACATGTCAGGAGCGAGGGCTGCATTTAGTAAATCTGTTTCAGGTATACCCTTTTCAGCAGCAAAAGCTTTACCTTTCTCAAGAATAACAAGAGATGTGTTTAGTCCATTTTTAAGTATTGAGTGTATTAATGTGTATTGATTGTGCATATAGACACACATTATAACACGAAATATTAATCGAAAATCTTGACCTTATATGTATCTATTACATTCTGATCCAAGTCATAAAAATTAAGATCATGATCATGCAAATACGTAGCCAGCTCCACACCTACATAACGATAATGCCAAGGCTCGTACATATAATAAGCATTACCTTTTGGATAAGATAATACAAATCCATATTTATAAGCATTGTTTTTAAGCCAAGCGAATGACGTCGTCTTGTCCAGTGAAGTGCTTAGCCCAACTTTGACTTCAGAAATATCAACAGTAGTACCCAGTTGATGCTCGCTATACCCCTGGTCAGCTGAGAATTGATTAGATTTAGACAATCCGAACTTCTGAGTGTATGCACTCTTGAGCCCCATTTGCTCTTTGAATGAGCGATAAGCAGAATATATTGTTAAGTTATTGCCTTCAGCTCGAGCGGCATTTAACATATTCTCAAGTTTTGGCTTTACCTGAGTTAATATTTGTAAATTTTTATTATTCAGAGTCAGGTTCACATCTATTTCTGTTGTTGACGCAGGAGAGTAGTTCTCATTTAGAAAATAATATTTGGAATATTTCTTTAACAATTCATCGTCTATTTGTACAGTTTTCTTCAACATGTCAGCCTCACTTGTTTTGATTGTATAATCCTGCATTAAGCTGTTATATTTGCTGCCAACTTGATTAAAAGATTGTATCAACATCATCTTGTCAGCCTCATTCATCTCAACTTGTTTAGCCATATCCAAATACTTTGCATTCAGCTCATCCAGAGAAGTTTTTAATTCTTGGGCTGCTAGGTCAGAGGCGGCTTTTTCTTTTTTAAATTCTAAATTTGAATATAGTAAATAGGATGAGCAAATAAACAAAAATGCTATGACACCGATATAGACTTTATCTTTTGTATTTTGTAAGAATTTGAATCTACTGGACATAATCAAAGCATAGCACACAAAATAAAAAGCGGGGTTGCTTCGCAACCCCGCCCCCGCCCTCTCACCCACGCCCAAGCCTGAGTAACATCATCTTAGACGCGTAACCTAGCACTGCGCCAATCAATGACGCGCGCAAGAAAAGAAAAAGGAGATCTGCGCTGATGAACCATGACGCAGCCATCAACGTAACCCAGATCACCAAACCAGGCAAAGCATTTACAGCTTGCTTTTTGGCAATCTGAACCCACATCCAGAATGTGAGAACGAAAAGAACGAATTCGAGTCCTTGGACAAGGTAAACAACATTATCACACAAAATTTCACCACACATATAACCTTCCTTCTGGGTTAACAATCTGATACAATCCTACAATAAAAAATGGCCGAGGTACAGCGCG
>CAZGVC010000021.1:3919-7588 GCA_964529065.1 uncultured Candidatus Saccharibacteria bacterium | reverse complement strand
TTCGAAGAAGGGTCAGGATTGATAGCAAAAGATACAGCAGTTAACCCAGTCGACACTACGGTACAGAATAATGCAACTATACCAGTATCAGGAGTTACTTATTCAGATAATACTTATGCTAGTTCATCCCAAAAATCATTACTGTTCAACGGTTCTAATTATATTACTACTGTAAATAATACCTATCCAAAACTAGATAACTCGTCATTCTCATTCTCTCTTTGGTTCAGGAGGACAGGGTTTGGGGCGGGGGATAGATTTTTATTAGAAAAAGGTACCAACGGACCGAGGCAAGATCTGACTGTTGGTTTTAGGAATGATCAACTTTTAATTGGGTTTTACGTTTATGATTATGCTCCACAAGTTTATATTACAGATCAACTTTGGCATAATCTTATGTTTAGCTATGATGTTACAAGTAACCTATTAGTTGTCTATCTCGATTCCCGTAGAATAGGTCAATATAATACTGGCGGCCCTTTAACCGGGACAGATAATTACCCTCTCAAAATTGGGTCTTATTATTGGGGTAATTTTATTGGAAATATTGACGATGTTTATTATTTTAAGGATGTGATAGTAAGATAGCTTTGTGAACATTTAGCATTTGATGTCATAGTATGGTGTTATAATTATTTTATATGGCATTTCTTTCGCCGAGACAAATGGTCGACATTTTAGATATTACTCCAGGCTCTACTGTGGTTGATTTGGGGTCTGGATCTGGGGCGTATGTCTACGAGGTGTGTAAAGTTAATGGTCCGCATGGAAGAGTCATAGCTGTAGATATAGACAAAGATAAGCTAGAGATGGTGGTGTCTGCGGCTAAGATAGGTGGCTACAAAATCGACACACTATTAGCTGATCTTGATAAAAAAATAATCCTGCCAGATTATGTTGCTGACTATATTATATTGGCTAATACTTTGCATTTGATTGATAAAAAAATAGAATTCTTAAGAGAATGCTCTAGGATGTTGTCTCCAACTGGATATATGTTGCTCGTTGATTGGAATAGCGACAGTGCGCTAGGGCCTAAAAATGTTAAACTAGAAAAATCAGCTGTTGTTGCTCTTCTGGCCGCTGCCAAGCTAAGGGTTAGACGTGAACTTCCGGCTGGTGATCATCATTTTGCGTACATAATAGAACCACTAAGATAAAATGGACAAGCCAAATATATTTAAAATAGCTACTATAGGAATAGGAATATTTATTGGAATATTTGCAATATTAGTTTTTAGTGGCAAGGTGCCAGGACTAAGTAACACCAGTGTCACGGCTGATGCCAACAAGCCAACACTTGTAGTATGGGGAACATTGCCTGAGACTGCATTCAATACTGCGGTGTCTGAGATGTCAATTAGAACAGGCAAACAAACATCTATAGCTTATACATACATACCGCAAGCAGAATTCGCTGACAAGCTTGCTCGAGCTGCTGCTGTTAATAATGCGCCAGATTTGGTTGTTGCTGAGCACGATACATTATTATCTGTGAACAGTTTGCTTTATCCGATGGCTTATACCTATATGTCAGAACTTGAGTACAAAGACAC
This sequence comes from uncultured Candidatus Saccharibacteria bacterium, assembly GCA_964529065.1. Lineage (GTDB taxonomy): Bacteria > Patescibacteriota > Minisyncoccia > Phycocordibacterales > UBA5272 > JAUPVO01. Next base: position 6,032 of record CAZGVC010000021.1, on the reverse strand, counting down.
TTTCGTTGACTCAACACATGGATACGCATTACCATTCGGGGCTGTATTTTATCCTGTTTTAATAGACCCAATTATTACTTTTTACAATAGGGGAATGCTTAGTCAGAATGGATTCACAGCGCCAGTTAAAACTTGGAATGATTTGGCTAGGTACCAAAAAGACTTAACTATATACGATGTAACAGGTAAACCAAAACAGAGCGCTTTTGCAATAGGTACTTATAATAATATTAATTATGCCAAAGACATATTGATGGCAATGATAATGCAGCTAGGCCATATACCAGTCAAGGCTATATTTTATTTAGATGCTAGCAACAAAGTCGTAGCTAACATTAATACCGATGTCGGCATAACAACAAGTGGTGATGATACAATCCCAGATTTGGTAAAAGTTCTTCGTTTCCAGTCTGCTTTCAGTGACCCACAGAAAACCACTTTTACTTGGAGCGAGTCAGGAGCATCTGACATAAACATGTTCTCTCGCGGACAATTAGCATTTTATTTTGGTAGGGCTAGCGCTATGAATTCAATCAGGTCTGTTAACAGTAACCTCGATGTAGGTATAACTTATTTACCTCAATTCGCAGGAGCCAAAACAATAGTGACTAGTGGTGCCATATACGGAGCAGCACCAACTAGGAACACAAAAGACCCAGAGTACGCTATTTCTATAGCTAGAAAGTTCTCGGACAATATCTTTTCTGGCGTATTAGCCAATCTGCTAGGCATGTCTTCGGCTAGGCGTGACGTATTAGCTGGTACAGATGGATCAGAAAAAGCCGAAGTAATAGGTCGCAGCGCCCTTATTATGAAGAGTTTCTACGATCCGAATCCATTAACATCTTCATCGCTTACAAGGGATTTGTATTCTAATATACTTTCTGGACGCAAATCTATAGCCGAGGCCGTAGACGCTTTTGAAAGAGATTGGACAAAGGTATATACTAGTAACAAATAATTATGCCAGCTAATACAAATGATGGAACGACAACAAGTTTGGTGAATTGCGGTAACAGTGTTAATGAGGCGCCTTGCCAATTATCTGACTTGTTCTCAGTGGCCAACCTGTTCGCTGAGTATGTTATAAAGTTTTTCTTGCCTGTAGTATTTTTCATAGGTTTATTTTTAACATTTTGGCCTATAGTTAAGAATCCTAGTTCAGGCGAGGCATTAGCAGAGGCTAAGAGCAGACTCATCAAGTTACTAATAGGTACGGGTATAGTGGTTGGCGCATATGTAATAGTTCGCACAGTGCTGCTTGCTCTTGGTGTTGATTCCGGATCTGATGTTCTGCAGCGCGCAGTAGGTGGCAAACCTTCAATGAATATTCCATTCGTCGAGCGCGCTTATGCAGATTATTTACCAGGTCCGACAGGTATAGTTTCTAAAAAAACTAATGGAGAAACTTGTACCAATAATGATGAATGTATTAGTAACTACTGCGCAAAAGATACAGGAGGTAAATTCTGTCAGAACAAAACTGACCAAAACCCCTCTAATCAAAATCCTAATAATAAAACCGCAGATAATTCTAATTCTGGCAAATTCAACAATCCACTAGATTCGGTGTCAGTACAAAGCGTTGTCTCAGGTATATCTAATATTATTGTATACATTGGTACCCTCTGGGTTATATATTTGTATATAAGAGGGGGTATATTATTCGTGATGAGTCAGGAGAAGCCTGACAACTTAACCAAGGCCAAAAAGTCAGTATTTTGGGCAACTGTTATCGGAATATGTATTTTTGGAGCGGAATTGATATATACTGCACTAGTAGATACAACTAATTCATTATTTAAATAATTATGCTAAAAAACGTTACAGATCTTTTTGATAGTTTGAATAAGTTAATAGGTGGAGGTGTGACAACTTTTTTGATGGGGTTGGCATTTGTCGCTTTCCTCCTATCAATTATTAACTTCTTGTGGAAGCGTCGCTCGGGAGACGGTGACGGCCTCGAGCAAGCCAAAGGCATGCTCGGCTGGAGTGTTATCGCACTCTTTGTGATGGTGTCAGTATGGGGCCTGGTCAAGTTCATTTCTAGCGCCTTAGGTGTTGATGGCCAAACAACAATCAACAAGCCACAGACAGTTTTTACTAGTGGCTC
>CAZGVC010000021.1:1940-3819 GCA_964529065.1 uncultured Candidatus Saccharibacteria bacterium | reverse complement strand
ATAATTAATATATGAAAAAAATAATATCAATCATAACTTTAACAACTGGACTAGGTGTTGCCAGCGCACAACAAGTACTCAATAATGTTGAAACAATAGTAACAAAGAGTTCTAGCATAATAGGTGGCGGAGTCACAGGTCTACTAATGGGTGTGACTTTTGCTGTATTTTTATTCTCGATCATAACTTTCCTACTTAAAAGAAGGAGTGGCGACGACAAAGGTCTACAAGATGCCAAGAACATGCTCGGCTGGAGTGTTATCGCCATGTTCGTAATGGTTGCAATTTGGGGTCTGGTTACATTTATTTCTCAGACATTTAATATCGGTCTAGGAGGCCAAGTAGCAAGACCTGAGGCTATACCGGTCCAGAAGACTAATAACACAGGAGTTACACCAGGCCTCGGTCCAGTTGGTTCATCTTGTACTCAGAATTCTGATTGTCTTAGTGGTAGCTGTACAGCTTCTGCTGGGTCAAGTGTTAAGACTTGCGATTAATTATGAATACTTTCAAAGATTACGTTAATAGCTTCTCTGAATTAATAGGTAACACTGTTACTAATTTACTTTTAACTGTCGCCGTGGCGGCATTCTTCTGGTCAATTGTTACTTTTATGTGGAATAGATCAAAAGGCAACGTGGACGCTACTGAGGACGCTAAAAATAAATTACTTTGGAGTATAATAGGTCTTTTTGTTATGTTTTCTATATGGGGAATTATCACTTTCCTTCAAGATGGCCTAGGTATTAAGAATAAAAACACAGTTAAGGTTCCATCAATCGAGTCCAGCTCTCCCAATTAAAAGTGGACAAACTATTGCTTATTAACATTAATATATATACACTTAAAACTATACATATAGTATTTGTAAAATTATGAAAAAAATTATTTCTTCAGTTGTTGCTTTGTCTACATTAGCCGTAGCTTCTGCACAGCTTAACCTTCCTCAAGTTCCACCATCTAATAACGGTGGTTCTAACAGTAGCATAGGACAAAGCTTGATTAACATTGTTCTACAGTTCAAGCAAATCTCTACTTTAGTTTATTCATCTCTGTTTGTTATTGCCCTCATTTTATTCTTTATTGGTATATTCCAATTCCTTATGCCTGGAGGTGATGCGGCTAAGAGAAAAAGTGGTTTCGAGTATATGGGATTCGGTGTACTTGCACTCTTTGTGATGGTTGCTATCTGGGGTATAGTTGCATTTATCTCTCAGACATTAGGTATCGGTATCGGTGGAGACATTATGACTCCTGGAGTACCAGTTAACGTTCGTACTTATTAGTTAATCCGTGCTCTCGTTTATTTTAACAGCATACGCACAGGAGGATTCTGCTGAGCCAATTGATGGATTCATTGGTGATCCAAAAGTAGACTCATTCTTGTCAAATATATTAACCGACATTATTAGTCCAGCTCTAGGCTTGGTGACTGTATTCGCTCTTGCTTGGTTCATGTACGGTGTAGTCAGGTTCATAATGTTAAAAGACAAGAATCCAGACGAGATGGAGCGTGGCAAGAAACATCTAGTGTGGGGAGGGGTTGGATTATTTATAATCACATCACTCTGGGGCATAATGGGATTCCTTGCTGACATGACTAATTCAAACGTTTGGTTTAGATAATTAATTTGAACACAAAGGGCGTCGCGCAGCGACGCCCTTTGTGTTATTATATTAAAACTATGGAGAAAAATAACGTATCAATGGAGGATATAGTGTCGCTTTGTAAACGTCGCGGTTTTATTTTTTCTGGATCTGAAATATACGGAGGCCTCGCTGGTACATTCGACTACGGCCCAATGGGGGTGTTGCTCAAACGTAACATAACTAATGCCTGGTGGAAGCATTTTGTTGAGAATCGTGACGACATGTATGG
>CAZGVC010000021.1:0-1840 GCA_964529065.1 uncultured Candidatus Saccharibacteria bacterium | reverse complement strand
AATTATAAAAATGTAATGGACAGCATACATCCGAAGTTGCCATTTGGACTGGCTCAGATTGGTAAGGCTTTTAGAAATGAAATCACTCCTCGTGATTTTGTTTTCCGTCTTCGTGAGTTGGAACAAATGGAGATAGAGTATTTTATAGATCCAAAAACTTGGGAGGAAAAGTTCGAAGAGTTAAGAAAGTCATTCAAAGAGTTCATGATTTCTATTGGTATACGCGAAGCCGGTATACATGAGATAGAAATAGGCGATGGAGACAGGGCTCACTACAGTAAACGCACTATTGATTTTGAATTTGATTTTCCAATAGGGCAGAAGGAGTTGGCTGGCCTTGCGTATCGTGGTGATTTTGATCTAACTGCACACGCGAGTCTAAGTGGTGCCAAGCTTGATTATTTGGATGAAGCAACCGGAGAGAAATTCGTACCACATGTTATCGAGCCATCTATTGGTGTCGAGCGCACAGTGCTCGCGATACTGGCTAGTGCTTATCATAATGAAGACCTAGGCGAGGGGGACAGTCGTATTGTTCTCAAATTAAAACCAAGCATCGCACCGATCAAGATCTGCGTATCGCCACTTCTGAAAAACAAAGAGCAATTGGTTGATAAGGCTAACGAGATATACAAGACTTTGAAAAAAGAATTCGGCTCAGTTGTGTATGATGACAATGGGAATATTGGCAAGCGTTATCGTCGCCAGGACGAGATAGGCACACCATTTTGTGTAGTGGTGGATTTTGATACTGTTGAGACTGATGATTGTGTCGGCGTGCGTGATCGCGACACCATGCAGCAGGAGAGGGTGAAGGTAAGTGAGCTAAAAAGCTACCTTGCAGAACGCCTTAAAATGTAGTAATATTGTATAACTATGTCGCAAGATCGTCTAATCAAAATCACAAATAAGGAGTCAGGCCAAGTTATTTATACTACTAAAAACAAGAAGAAAGTAACTCGCAAGATTGAGCTTAAGAAATATTCTAAGAAGTTACGCAAACACGTTGCCTTCAAAGAGTCTAAGAAATAAATAAAAATAGTAAAAAGCCTTGCTCCCACAAGGCTTTTTATTATCCACAGTTACCATTGACTTTTACAAATAAAAGTATTATGATGTGGATCAGTACAGACTAACCGTTCAGGAGGCTAAGATGATTCGCGAACAGGCGATCGCCAACTCCAGAAAGAGGATGGCTGATCAACGAAAAAGTTTCAGTGAGGAAGGTGTTCGTAAGGCGATTGAGGTCGCAAAAGGAATGCTTATCGCTCTGGCACAGCTAAACAAAGAGCAGAAGGAGATGGTCGACCAACTTGAAGAAGGTCAACCATTGCCACCAAACTTTGTTTTGCTCGATAAGAGAGACCGAATCAAGAAAATCGTGGAAGATGTTGGTTCCGCTTTCGGTTCTTCCGGTAATTATGGTAACCAGGTGATTGAGTTCGGGGTTGCCATGTTCAGGTCAGAGCTCGGATTTCAAGCGGCCGATTCAAAGAAGCGCAAAATTCAAGCATTGAAGCATGAAGAAGATCGACAGAAGCTTGCTTCGACTGGGAAGAAGAATCAGCTTACGTTTTCTTTTGCTTGATGTTTAACCCCGGTGACGTGTATACGTACCGGGGTTTCGTTTTCTGTTCAAGAGATACTTTTTTTGTTAGAATACAAAAGCTAGCAAAGATGCGTAGGATAGCTCTGAGGCTTTGAAGTCGTGTTTCCGGATGCGATGGAGCCAACGTTGAAATAGGAGCCTTCTTTGCTAGTCTTCTATGGGCCTATCGTACAGTGGTAGTATACCGGTCTCCAAAACCGTTGACCGAGGTTCGAATCCTCGTGGGCCCGC
>CAZGVC010000020.1:5041-8272 GCA_964529065.1 uncultured Candidatus Saccharibacteria bacterium | reverse complement strand
CTCACTGGTCCAAGCAGTGTTATAAATGAGAATGAGTTTATATTAGAAGCAAAAGTTAAAAATGTGGCTCAGAATGATTTCGTTCCAAGTGTTATTAATTTTGAATTACCTACAGGTTTTGTTTTAAAGAGAAATGCAAGCAGTACCAATCAGACACATGTTGAACTAGACAACTTGACCCTTGGGGATGAGAAGACTTTTCAGATTCGTGGCAACTTTAAAAACAGTGTGGGCGAGAGTAGGACATTCAGGGTGTATGTTTCAGCCAAGAGCGACCAGGGTGAAGGTGCCCAATACGCAAGCGCTCGTCACGAGGTGTCTATAATAGACACACCTGTTTCAGTTGACGGTGTAATAAAAGTAGAAAGTCGTGAAGTGAGAACAGCTAGCATAGACAAGCCTTATGTTTTGGATTTGAAGGTAAATAACAAAGGTAATAATGCAATAGACGACATAACGGTTAATGTTACAGTTGATAAAAAGACTCTGTCTTGGAATTCTAATATAGAAGAATTGAAGAGATTGAACCCTAATACTTTTTATACAATCACCCTAGATCCGAATCAGACTAATACTAAAAAAGACTACAAAATAGAAGTTTTTGGTAAAGAGAAGGGTACTTTTGATACAGTTCTCCTTTACACAGGGGTATTTACTGTATTTGCTAATTAATTTAAGGTTATGGCTTTCTGGCTATTATTTGGTTTTTTTGTCATAATTGCAGCATGACAACTATACGTATTTCAACCGGTACAATGATACGTGCCGCGGTGCTGGTGGGATTAATATCGCTCGGGTTTTTATTATCTGATCTTTTGATCGCTCTTCTGGTGGCTGTTGTTCTGGCTTCAGCAGTTGAACCAATAGTAACCCTGGGTAAAAAATACAAAATTCCTCGCAGCGCTACCGTGCCAATCACATACATATTAGGCGCAGGTTTTGTTGTTGTGTCTGTAATTTTATTTGTTCCAAAGATTGCCAGCGACATGGCGACATTTTTGGTGAAGTTGCCCGATCTGCTTAATCAAGTGTCTATGTTTGGTTTGGATTTTGGTATCAGTGATCTGTCTAAATACTTAGAAGAGACATCAAAGCAAATCTCAGAAGGGCAGATAATATCAATTCTCAAAAACTTCGTCTTAGGTGCTGGCTCGGCATTGCATGCAACGGGTATAGTAATCAATAATGTATTTAATACATTTTTGATTATAATACTTTCTTTTTATCTTGCTATGCAAGAGAAAGGAGTGTCTAACTTTTTAAAAATTATCACCCCACGCGCCTATGAGGAATATGTGATTAACCTCTGGGACAGAAGTCAAAAGAAAATTAGCGATTGGGCCAGAGGACAGATTGTTCTAGGAGTTATAATCGGCCTTATGGTGTATGTGACTTTGCTTGTAATAGGTATTGAATATGCAGCTTTCCTTGCTCTGCTTGCTTTTGTTGGGGAGTTAATACCGGTAGTTGGTCTGACTTTGGCTATGATACCTGCCGCGCTCATCGCCCTTTCTGAAGGGGGGCTGGCATTGGCCGGAGTTGTATTCGTGGCCTATTTTATAATCGGTCAGATTGAGAATCATATACTGTATCCAAATGTTATGAATAAAATGGTCGGAGTACCAAGTGTGGTTGTAATTATATCTCTTATTGTTGGTGCAAAATTAGCTGGATTCCGGGGCATACTTATTGCTGTACCACTCGCAGCCATTATGATAGGATTCCTGGACGACCTCGATAATCACAAAATACCAGAGGTGAATTAAAAATATGAGTAAGAAGTTCTACATAACAACCACATTGCCATATGTGAATGCTGATCCACACATAGGCCACGCTATGGAGTTCATACGCGCTGATGTAATTGCACGTTTTTGGCGTGGTGAGGGGCGTCAGGTTTTTTTCAATACTGGCACTGATGAGCATGGACAGAAAATCTGGGAAGGTGCACAAAAAGAAAATCTGACACCAAAAGATTACACCGACAAATACTCAGATAGATTCAAAGAGTTCTGCAAATTAACTAATATATCTTACGATGGATTCCTCCGCACTACAGACGAGAGGCACATCGCCGCAGCTCAGAAGATGTGGAGTATTTGTCTAGAGAAGGGTGACATATACAAAGCCAGACAAACAATTAATTATTGTGTTGGTTGCGAGATGGAGAAGACAGACAGCGAGTTAGTTGACGGCAAATGCCCCGACCATCCTAATCGTGAATTGGTTATAAGCGAGGAAGAGAATTATTTTTTTAAATTTTCAAAGTATCAAGATGCCTTGCTTGCCTTATATGATAGAGGTTTAGTTAAGCCAGATTATAGGCAAAATGAAATTAGGAATTTTGTCGCGGCAGGACTGCATGATTTTTCTGTATCTAGATTGAAGACCAAGATGCCATGGGGTGTGCCTGTTCCTAATGACGATGAACATGTAATGTATGTTTGGTTCGATGCACTTAATTCATATATATCAACTTTGGGTTGGGGTACAGATGAGAAGAATTTTGATTATTGGACCGAAGGGGATGTTGTACAATATTGTGGCAAGGACAATAACAAGGCTCAGTCTGCTATATGGCAAGCGATGCTGTTGTCTGCCGGTATTAAAAACACTGACATTATAAATATCAACGGACACATCATAAGTGGCGGTGTGAAGATGAGCAAAAGTATCGGTAACGTTATCAACCCTTTTGATATTATCGAAAAGTATAAAACAGTTACAGATTATCCTGAGGAGGTACTCAGGTTCGTGATGTGTCACGAGGTCTCGACATATGATGACAGTGACATAACAATGGACGGTATAGACATCGCATACTCGTCTTATCTGCAGAATGGTGTAGGTAATCAAGTGAACAGAATATTAAAACTCTCTAGTCAATATCTTTCTAATGATGATATTAAAAATATTCTGGCTGAGGTTGAGAAGACCTCCTTGGATCAAGATTATAAAGACTATTTGTCTAATTTTAAGATTAATGAAGCTATACACACAGTGACAGACAAAGTGAAGAAGTTAGATGAATATATACAATCTACTGAACCATTTAAATTAGTTAAAAATGAGGAGACACTAGAGCAGGGCAAAGAAATAATTCGTAACTCGCTGTTTAGGTTATTGGATATTGGTCATCATCTGTACTATTTTATGCCATGCACCTCTATGGCTCTGTACGAGTGTTGTTCCAAGAATCAAATGCCGGAGAAGCCACTATTTAACAGGTTA
>CAZGVC010000020.1:2735-4941 GCA_964529065.1 uncultured Candidatus Saccharibacteria bacterium | reverse complement strand
AAAATGTTCTGGCTTAAGATTTTATATTTAAAAACCTATATAAATCAGACCCTAAATCATGACGGGGCGTTCCCATTTAGGTATTACAAAGAGCTGATTGAGGTGTGTAGAGATAGGGATATTAAAAACGCTCTTGAATTGGGCACAGCTTTGGGCCTAACTGCTGCTAGTTTTCTATACAAAAAAGATTTGCATCTAATAACAATTGAGAAGCATGCAAGGTTAATAGAAAAAGCAAATAAGAATATTGTAGGTATTTATGGTGAAGAAGTTTTAAATAGGGTGGAGTTCGTTGAAGGCAGATATTTTGATGTTTTGGACAAGTGGCAAGAGGGTGACGAGAATAAAAAGTTCGATAAGAAGTTTGATCTCGTTTTTATGGATGCATATGTGAGTAGATACAATGAAGTTGAGAAGTTCTCGCATTTACTAGCGTCAGGAGGAGTGTATATTGTTTCTAATATTCGTGAAGACATAGAGAAGAGTGTGGCTGCGAAGGTGTTCCTGCTTAAGAGTGGCATGTTCGAGCATCTGAAGACAGTAGACGATACAATTTTTGTAATTAAAAAGTAGTTGTGTTAGAGTTGTGTTAGTGCAACCACAGCCAAGGAGGCTGATTATGAGTGGAAAGAAGACAGGGAGGAAGGGCGTGCCTGCGCAACCAAATACTCCCAAAAGCAAAAGTCACGGCAAACGCCACCGCCGCAAGTAAGCCGCCTGGCGCAAGGTCAAAAGCCGGTCTCGGGACCGGCTTTTTCTTATGCTATAATTTTGAGATGAATTTGATACACAGTATTTTTCTTGGAGTGGTAGAGGGGTTCACAGAATTCTTACCAATATCATCAACAGCGCACCTGGTGCTGACGAATTATTTTTTGGGCAATGACATAACTTCTAATTTTACAAAAGTATTCGAGATATCTATACAACTCGGTGCAATATTATCAGTCGTTGTTTACTATTTTAAAGATTTGATAAAGTGGGAGAATATGAAGTTACTTGCGGTTGGTGTTCTGCCAACACTTGTGATTGGATTTGTTGCGAAGGATTTGGTTAACAAGTTGTTGGAGTTACCTGTGTTGATTGCAATAAATATGATTCTCGGAGGGTTTATAATTTTGGGTGCCGAGTATATTTATAAGAAGAGGAATTCTAAAAAAATTGAAGAGGTTGATTATAAGCAGGCGGGCATAATAGGAGTTGTGCAGTCGCTCGCAATGGCCCCCGGAGTGTCTCGCTCGGGAGCAATCATCGTGTACGGTCTTTTTAAAAATTTTGAAAGAGAGGTTGTGGCCAAATATGCATTTTTATTAGCTGTTCCAACTATGGCAGCAGCAACAGGGTATTCAATATTAAAAAACAGAGAAGTGTTGATGCAGAATGGTAACTTTTTTGACCTAGGTGTAGGATTCGCCTCGGCTTTCGTTGTTGCCTTGATAGTTGTGAAGTATGCAATACCTTTTATAAAGAAGTATTCATTTGCACCTTTTGGTGTTTACAGAATTGTAATAGGCGCGCTCTTATTTATATCGCTATACAAATAGAGTTATTTTAATTGGTCAGTATATTCACCATAACCCTGAGCATCCATTTCTGACAGTGGCACGAATCGCAATGATGCAGAATTCATGCAATATCTCTTGCCGCCACGATCAGCAGGACCGTCGTCGAATACATGCCCCAGGTGTGAGTCAGCAATAGCGCTGCGTACCTCGACGCGAGTAGTGAATAATTTCTTGTCCTCATGTTCGGTAACTGCAGATGTTGCTACAGGCTTCACAAAGCTTGGCCAGCCAGTACCAGAGTCATACTTATCAGTCGATAAGAATAGTGGCTCGCCACTTACAATGTCGACATATATACCCACCTCTTTGTTATCCCAATATTTATTTTGAAAAGGTTTCTCAGTACCTTCTTTTTGGGTGACACTATATTGTTCAGCGCTTAACATTTTTTTGATATCTTCATCAGAAGGTCTGAAATATTTACTACTACTAGAAGATACATTAGTAGTTGTTCCGTCTTGCCAGTGAAGTCTTATGAATTCATTACGGCCCGAGCCCTCACGATAATAATTATATCTAACAGGATTCTTGTCTTTGTAGTTCTGATGATACTCCTCAGCAGGGTAGAATTCTACAGCTGGCAATATTTGTGTTGCAATAGGTTTGGGGAATTTGTTCATCGCTTCTATTTTTTTCTTTGA
>CAZGVC010000020.1:1196-2635 GCA_964529065.1 uncultured Candidatus Saccharibacteria bacterium | reverse complement strand
GCGTAGCCAGATATAGCCTCATTAACCCCTTTGTAATGATTGAACTCTGCTTCTGTGCACCAGAAACATCCCCCAGCGAATATAATTTTAGATTTTTCTTTATCCAAAGTATTAATTATCTCTTCTTCTTTTTCCAAATTTTCTTTCATATAAAAACTACTAGTCCATTTTTGATACAAAATGCTAGATATATAAAGAGAGGGTATTAATACTGTTAAAGCTATAAAGTAGTCCATATATTTTTTCTTCATGTTATTCCCAGATACCTAACTTAATACCAAGATATTCTACGAACCCATATAAGAAGATCACATAAAACAGTATAGCAACAATTAATACCAACATGAACTTGTTAATCAGTTCGTTTCTTCTTTTTATCGCTTCGTCAAAAGTACACACCCCTTGTCGCCTGATATAAAATATATAAGCAATCACAAGTGCAACAAAACCAACACCACGGAACACCCATTTGTATGTACCATAAAACAAATCAGACAAAGATGCGGCGAATGTAGTTGTTGCTAGACCGGTCAAAACTAAAATTACAGGTGACAAGCAACACAGCGAAGCTATTATCGCCGGGACACTACTTATTTTTAAGGCCTCTTTAATTTTTTCAATCATAGTAGTAGTATATTATGTATATTTATGAAATTGATAGACATACACGCACATCTTCACGACAAAGCTTTTGACCAAGACAGGGACGAGCTAATTAATAATCTAAAATCAAAAGATATTTTTGTTGTGACCATAGGTACAGATTCAATCGAGAGTCGCAAAGCGGTAGAGCTAGCTAATCAGTATGACAATGTGTGGTGTACGATAGGGGTTCATCCTTGTGATAATGTTGAAGCCATATTCGATGAGGTTGAATTTTCCAAGATGTTAAATGATAAGGTAGTAGCAATAGGTGAATGTGGTTTGGATTATTATCGCTTATCAGACGCCCATGACATAGAAAAAGAAAAGCTTCGCCAAAAGGAATTGTTCGAGAAGCAGATAATATTTGCTAGCAATTATAATTTGCCACTAATGCTACACGGTAGACCGAGCAAGGGGTCGCAGGATGCATATGAAGACATGCTAGTAATACTACGCAAATACAATTGCTACGGCAATGTGCACTTTTTTGTGGGTGACAGTGTGACGGCGAATAAGTTTTTAGAATTAGGTTTCACTTTTTCTCTGGGCGGGGTTATGACTTTAACTAATGAATACGACGACATGATACGCTCGCTACCGCTAGAGAGTATTCATCTAGAGACAGACAGCCCATACGTAGCACCCAAGGAATACCGAGGTAAACGTAACACGCCGGAGTATCTACCGATAATACTAAACAGATTGTGTGAGATAAAAAGTGTAAGCCAGGAAGATTTGATTGAGCAGCTGCATAAAAATGCTGAGCGAGTTTTTGGAATAAAAGTCTAAGCCCA
>CAZGVC010000020.1:0-1096 GCA_964529065.1 uncultured Candidatus Saccharibacteria bacterium | reverse complement strand
CTTATGAATAATAAAGATGAAACCATGATGGATGGAAGAGTCTATGAGACAAGTTACATTTTTGTAGCAAATCTTACAGATGAAGAGGCGGCTGCTAAGGCAGAAGCACTTAAGAAATCCATCGCTGCACAAGGAGGCAGCTTTATCTCAGAGGAGGCACCGTATATGCGTGAGCTGGCTTATGAGATGGTCCGCGTTATCAAAAACGTGAACACAAGATTTAATGAAGGTTACTTTGGTTGGGTAAAGTTCGAAATGGATCCAAATCAAATTAACGAGTTCGACAAAAAATTAAGTCTAGATGAAGAGATAGTTAGATTCATAACTGTAAAAGCTGACAAAGACGTCAATATTTACACAAAGAAAATCTCTACAAAAGTTAAAGATCTTGGTGTTGAGGCGGTAGAGGATACAGCTGAAGACATCGATGTTTCTAGCGAAGAAGAGACTAGCGACACAGAATCAAAAGAGTTAAACTAAGTACATTATGTATCTAAATAAAGTTTATCTAATTGGCAATTTAACAAAAGATCCTGAGTTAAAATCATTACCAACAGGAACAAAAGTTACTCAGTTCGGACTAGCCACCAATCGTGTTTACAAAGACACTAATGGGGCGAGACAAGAATCGACAGAGTATCACAACATTGTTGTGTTCGGTAAACAAGCCGAAACATCAGCTCAATATCTTAAAAAAGGTCAATCTGTTTTAATAGAGGGACGTATACAAACAAGAAGTTGGGATGATGCAAATGGTGGTGGTAAAAAATACAGGACAGAGATAATTGCTGATGCGGTACAGTTCGGTCCAAAAGGTGGTTACGTTGGAGGAGGTGATTCACAATCTGCCGCTCCGGCACAATCAGCCCCAGCTGCTACAAAAGATGAACTAGATACAATTGACTATGGAGAGGTAATTAACCCAGACGATATACCGTTTTAAAAATATGAAAAATAAAAAACAAACACAATTAAAAGTAATAGACTACAAGGATATAGATACTCTTGCTAGATTCATTAATCCAAATGCTAGAATTCTAGCTAGAAGAAAAACTGGAGTAACTGCATCTCAGCAACGCGACATAGCTCAAGCTAT
>CAZGVC010000019.1:5114-8450 GCA_964529065.1 uncultured Candidatus Saccharibacteria bacterium | reverse complement strand
TGTGGGTGCGTATCGCATTCGCACTAATCGCGGTACATTTCTTGTACCTAAAGTTCTTCAAATCAACCGAAGAAATAATCACACGCTTCAAGGCCGAGCACCAAAAAGCGGCAAACAAAACACCCTCCACTCAAAACAAATAGGAGAAAGAAGTGCATAAATTTCTACTTAAAATCAGAAAAGCGTTGATCATCGCTTTACTGATATCGCTAGCCTTCGTGGCTGCATTGTTCCTGTGGGTTGGAGATAAGATTTCCAGTCGAGCAGAAATGGTACTGGAAAGGGTCAGTATTGGAATGCCGAGCGACGAGGTTACGTTCGTCGCATTCTTGATTGTGCTTGCTCTAACCGTACCAATCACAATGGCAATGCTGAAGTTCTGGAAGAACAAGTGGGCGATCATCGGTCTAGCTTTCGGTTACGCCACATTGTCTGTGCTTTTCTACCACTTCACTGAAGATGAAATGCTTGGTGAAGAAAGAGAAGCCAGATACATCTGCCCTCCCCGTACACCAAACGAACTACCAAGTATTTCGCGAACCGTCAAAAACAAAAAGGGTAAAGGTAGTTGCAGCATTATCGAAACCCCAGAAGAAGTTGCTACAGCTGTCGAAATACTGGCAATGAAAAAGCGTGGAGAAAAAGTGGTTGCCCCCAGGGAGGTAGAACTTGAAAAAATTCTTTCAAACAGGTTCGAGCTGTTCCGTAACTGGGTGCAGTGGATATACTCATCAAAATACACCGACGAGAACGGTCTTAGAGTGCTCTACTATTGGCCAGGGTTCGACAATCGCGTTGGCGGAATGTTGATCGCTGCAACGAATGGGCACGTCAAATCAATACGCGACCATTACAAACAACTAGAACAAAAACGCGGCGAAGAGTTGCTGAGGAAAAAACTGGAGTCTGAAAGTTCTATGGCCCAACAAAAACAAAGTACAAAAGAGGAAGAAAAAGAAACGGCTAAAAAAGCACTTCAGGACCAGTACGTAGATCTCGTAACACGTATGAACGTTGAGGCGCGCAAGCTCCAAAGCGGCATACTGTCTGAGTCTGATGCAAAAACCGCAAAAGAGTTACACATCAATCTCAGTGGGGACCTAGACAAGCTCAAGCACAAGTTGGACAAAAAAGACTGGCCAAACATTCGCGTCGAACCGATGCAAAAACCCCGCGAAGAAAAGCCTGTCACAACAAGAACAAATTTGTCACCTGACACATCTACAACTACTGAGGAGAAGTACGCATTAATATTTCGATTCATCGAACGAGATCCAAAAGAAGCAAGATTCAACTTTGCCAATGGTCTCCACGGAAATCGTGTATTAATCGGGACAAAAGGTGTCTACTTGTCCAGCACTGGGGAAGCTTGTAACACAGCGACAATCAGCATTGATGATGGACCCTTTGTGAGCATCTGCACTTATCACAAAAACCCTGTCAAGATGACTGGTGGGACGGTTTACAAAATCAACAACACTGGAGGCCTAATTTTTTCAAGGAACTTCAGAGAGTGAAAGGTAAACGAACCCTAGGGGGTTCCCAGAATCGCGCAGGCGATTCTGGGAACCCCCTTTTTTTATTTTTATATATATACTTGACAAAAGTATTGCAAAGTAGTATAATGTGAGTATAGTTATTAATATTTAAAATATACATATAATATGAGCCCAGTAGGAAAAGCTATAGGTGCTGCAGTTCTGTTTCTAATCTTAGTAAACGGTAACATGCCAGACAATACAAAGTTCGCAATTATAATCGGTCTAATCGTATTCGTAATTGCAAGTAGAGGTGGAGCAGGTCACGGTGCAGCACATGCTGCTGGTGGTCATCACTAAAATAAAGTTAAAAGGCGCCCGCTTCGCGGGCGCCTTTTAACTTGTGTGTATTTATAAAAAATAAGAAAAGTTATTCTGTATACTTGTATATAAATGTACACACATATATTAAAAAAGGATTTTCATTTGTATCCACTACTCTCCCCTCTACTCGAAACAAATCAATGCCCGAAGGAGTTATATGTAAAAGGTAACTTGCCAGAAAAAAAGAATAATACAAAGATACTGTGTGTAGTTGGATCTCGCAGATGTTCACCCTATGGCAAAGACGCGACTGATTATCTTATATCTGGATTGCAAGGTCACGACATTATAATTGTCTCGGGTCTTGCTCTTGGAATAGATTCAGCTGCGCACAAGGCCGCGATTAAGTATAAATTAAAAACTTTATCATTCCCAGGTTCAGGATTAGATGATGAGGTCTTGTACCCGGCTAGTAATTTAAAACTTGCAGATGAAATATTAGAACAAGATGGCGCATTAGTGTCAGAATACGAACCCAAAACCAAATCAGCATTACATACATTCCCTGCACGCAATAGATTAATGGCCGCGATAAGCGATCTTGTATTAATAATAGAGGCCGAGGAAAAATCAGGCACACAGATAACAGCAAGACTGGCTCTCGAGTACAACAAAGACGTCGCGATTGTCCCTGGTTCTATATTCTCGAAACTTTCAACTGGCACAGCGAAGCTTTACAAAGACGGAGCATATCCAGTTACATCAAGCGCTGACATATTAGACATCTTAGGATTGAACTCAAAACCGACTCAAGATACATTGTTCGACACAATATCCGATCAAGAGAAAACCATATTAGAAATGTTAGATTATCCATTACAAAAAGATGAAATAGTGGAACGTTCTGGATTACTAGCACATGAAGCTTTTATAGCCATAACAACACTTGAGAGCAAGGGTTATATTAGCGACACATTTGGCGAAATTAAAAAACTAGTGTAATCTAAACCCTCATGAAGCTACTAATTGTCGAGTCACCAAGCAAAGCGAAGACCATAGAGAAATACCTCGATGGCGAATTCACTGTGCGTGCATCTGTGGGTCACGTGCGTGATTTACCAAAATCTAACAAAGAAGCGATAGACATAGAGCACGGATTCAAACCTAAATATGTGGTTGATCAGAAAAAAGAAAAAGTTTTGAGCGAGATCAAGTCCTTAGCCAAAAAAGCGAACACTATATATCTAGCAACGGACCCCGACCGCGAAGGTGAGGCTATAGCTTGGCATATAAAAGATGAATTAAAATTAGACACGGCTAAACGTGTTACATTCCACGAGATTACACCTAATGCAGTGAGGGAGGCCCTGACTCACCCTAGAGATATAGATATGCATCTGAAGGAGGCACAGGAGGCACGCCGCGTGTTGGATCGTCTTGTTGGTTATGATCTGTCAGGCATAATATGGAAAAAGGTGAGATACGGCTTGTCAGCTGGACGTGTACAATCCCCTGCACTGCGCATAATAGTTGA
>CAZGVC010000019.1:2904-5014 GCA_964529065.1 uncultured Candidatus Saccharibacteria bacterium | reverse complement strand
ACTTCATCATTACAACAGGCAGCGAGCAATAGACTAGGATTCTCTCCATCACGCACTATGGGTGTGGCTCAGAAGTTATATGAAAAAGGTCTGATTACATACATGCGTACAGACTCAACAAGTATCTCAAAAGATGCGCTGGGCGAGATCGCGTCTGCGATTGAGAAAAATTATGGTAAAGATCATTTGGAATTTAGAAGCTACAAGACGAAATCAAAAAATGCACAAGAGGCGCACGAGGCAATACGCCCTACTCATGCAACACACTCGGCTGCAGGCTCAACAGATGATGAGAAAAAGTTATACAGGCTAATATGGCAACGCACAGTGGCGAGTCAGATGATATCGGCTCAGATATTGCGTACCAAAATAACAGCCACATCAAGTGACGAGCGTGTAGCAACATTCTCAATCAATGGATCAATACTTGTAAAAGAAGGCTGGCTGAAGGCGGATCCAGATGGTAGAGGTGACGACGTGTTATTACCAAAAATAACAGAAGGTACTGATTTAAAATTGGAAGACATCACAATAATACCTAAGGAGACTTTGCCGCCGAACAGATACACCGAGGCCGGATTAGTAAAAGAATTAGAAAAGCGCGGTATAGGTAGACCGTCTACATATGCATCTATAATTGGAACCGTTGAAGAGCGTGGATACGTGGAGAAACAGAACAAAACACTATTCCCTACTGCGACAGGTGAAGTTGTGAGCGACTTTTTAAGTTTACATTTTGATAAATACATCTCTGATGACTTCACAGCCAAAATGGAGGACACCCTGGACGAGATTGCTGAGGGTAAAGCTAAATATGTAGACGTTCTAAGAGACTTCTATACACCATTTTTAGCTGAGGTTGAGAGTAAAAAAGATATAGACAAAGTAACCAACCTCCGTGCTGCTCCAGAAGGAATGCTGTGCCCTAAATGTGGGTCAAGCATGGTGGAGAAGCTTTCTCGTTCTGGTACATTCTACTCATGTTCTAGATATCCAGATTGTGATGGCGCTAGAAAGCCAGATGGATCAGAGGTTGAACCACCGAAAACATTAGGTAAACCTTGTCCTAAATGTAAGAAAGGAGAATTAATGGAGCGTGATGGGAGATATGGCAAATTCGTAGCATGTTCGACATATCCAAAATGTAAATACATTGAGCAGAGCGAGGAGGAGCGCGCAAAGAAAAATACAGGAGTTAAATGCAATCATTGTGCAGATGGATATATGGAGGAGAGACGTGGCAGATTCGGAGTCTTCTACTCTTGTTCTAATTATCCAGACTGTAAACATGCAATAAAAACAAAACCAACAGGTGCATGGTGTTCAATGTGTGGCGAGATGATGATGGAAGGTACAAAAACTATACCAGAAAGATGTAGCAACAAATCTTGTCCAATGCATAATCCACACAAAATTGGTAAATAGAAAAGGCGGCCGCTTCGCGGCCGCCTTTTCTATTTATTTTTATATAGCCTTACCATCCACATTCATGCTTTGTATATAAGCACTAACGTCAGCTGAATATTTACCCGCCTCACAATCTGCTATAAACTTGCTAACCTCAACTTCTGTCTTAAAATCTTTGTCATAAGATATCTCGTCACAAATAAAAGCCAAATTAATTTTTTGTGTTGCAGCTTCGGCATTAGCGCGAACGTCTTTCATATGACTCATAGATCCAGACATAGCAGCGAAGAAGACCATAGCCATAATAAAACCGATAATATAAAAAGGAATAGAAACAATTAGCCCTGCAACAGTATTGTATCCAAGTATAGCAAAAGCTCTTTTCCAAAATGAATCTGAGTTAAGCCAACCTTTATAAGAATGAGTGTCTACTTTTTGAGTGTGAATTGTATGATCTGACATAGATTTAAATATTTTTTATTGTATGATATAAGTATAACATGCATACCCCACTAGAAAGCATATTCGAAAAAGCGACATATTTGAATCAAGATGAGAAACTTTTGATAGAAAAGGCTTATTACACAGCTAAAAATTTCCATGAAGGACAACTACGCAAATCAGGTGAGCCGTATTTCAATCATTGTGTAGCAACAGCAATCAATATAGCCAATCAAAAAATGGACGCCGACACTATTGCTGC
>CAZGVC010000019.1:0-2804 GCA_964529065.1 uncultured Candidatus Saccharibacteria bacterium | reverse complement strand
ACAGTCTTCACAGGAACAGGCGCAACAGTAGAAATACAGATCAGAACAAAACAAATGCATGAGGAAGCAGAATACGGTATCGCTTCGCATTTGGCATACAAAGAAATAGGGACTAATAATGTAGACAGGAACACATTACAAAGAAAAGTTGGTTGGACACGAGAGTTATTAGAATGGCAAAAAGATGTATCCAAACATGCTGAATTCATGAAAAATCTAAAAGAAGACTTTTTCAACAATCGTGTCTTCATATTCACACCAAAAGGCGACGTAATAGACCTTCCAGAAGGCTCGACACCGCTGGACTTCGCATACACCATACACTCGGACATTGGTGATCATGCCTTTGCGAGTTACGTTAATGGCAAGCCAGCGCAATTTAATTACACCCTAAAGAATCAAGATGTGGTTAAAATAGAAACAAAAGACTCAGCCAAACCTAATCGCAAATGGATAAGCATGTGCAAAACCACAATGGCCAAACGTCATATCAGGAGCTGGCTCAAAGAAAACGGCGGAATGCTAGACAGATTCCTAATCAAGTAATACGCCTTTTATAAGTTTTACAAAGAGAAATTCTTTATATTATATAGGTCGTCCTCGTTCGAGTTCTCATCTGCCACCCTCTCCTCTTTTGACCTGTCATCAACAGCTGTCTCAGCTATATCAACACTAACAGCTGAATTATTCTCAAAATACTCAGCTGGTAAATTTGGAGCAATCTCGTTAGAAACTTCTGTATTTGAGACCTCTAATGACGGCTTATTCTCTTCTATGTATGCACCGAGGGCAGAATCCTTTTTAATAGCATCAAACATACCAGTATGAGTCTTGCTACCACCAGCATTTTTAAGCAATCTTGATAATGACATCAACTCATCATATGTGAAGTAATCAATAGATATCTTGCCACCTTTCTCGCGAGGCTCGATTGTAACCCTGGTTCCAAGAGATTGAGCTAGACCCTCTTCCATCTCAACCACCTCTGGAGTTATATATGTACTCTTTTTGCGAACCTTGTCATAGGCTACCCTACGGGCAATACTTTCCGCCTCACGTACTGTCATTTTTCTAATTAGCATCTCTTTGAAGAGTGTCGCCTGCTCTTCTGGTCTATCTATTAACATTAGAAGTGGCCTTGTGTGGCCTTCTGTTATCTGCCCCTTAGACAAGGCATCCAGCATGTCCTGTGGCAACATTAGAATACGGACAGTGTTAGAAACATATTCGCGAGATTTTGATACCTTCTTCGCAATATCAACCCAAGTTAACTTGAACTCATCAGCCAATCTCTGATAAGCCATCGCCCTTTCTACTGGGTTAAGATTCTCGCGCACAACGTTCTCAATGATCGCTAACTCTAACTTCTCTCTATTGTCATCGCCGACACGAATAATGCACGGCACTTGTGATAGACCCGCCAATTTTGATCCGCGCAATCTACGCTCTCCTGCTATCAACTCATACACAACTTCAATAGACCCATCCTCTTTCATATTCTCAAAACGAGATACAACCAGTGGTTGCAACACTCCATATTGACGTATACTGTCTGCCATTTCTTGCAATTGCACCGGATCGAATTCTTTGCGAGGTTGATAAGGGTTTGGAATAATTTTGTCTACTTCTAACCAGTAGATTGCGTTCTCAATAGTTGCCATAAGTCTCTGTAGTATATCATGAGATTTTTATGTTATAATCCACATATTCTAAATGCCGAAGTGGTGGAATGGTATACACGAGCGACTCAAAATCGCTTGCCTCACGGCTTGAGGGTTCGAGTCCCTCCTTCGGCACAAAAAATAAAAAACAATATGATTAACATCATATTGTTTTTTATTTTTTAATCAATCGCTTTATTTTTTAGGGTAGTCGTTTATGTTCCAATTATAATATTCTGTATAGAATCCTGTTGGTTTTATATCCCAAGAGCAATTTATAAAATTGTAAACATTGTAACAAGAAGGAAGCACTGTAGCTGGAGGTAAACTGTTTATCTGAGTTTGCTGTCCCCAATTACATTGATCTGTCTCATAACTCCATCCGGTTGACTCTACAACTCTACCATCAGGACAAACACAGTTACCTTTAACATAAACAGTATTAACAATGTTTGTATCACTGTAAGGTAAAGGCTTGCTGCATTTAGAATACTTTATCGGTTTATTATTAGAATAACTATCTATGCGAACCGGTTGTTTGTAATATAAGTTGCTATAGTCTACAGTCCCTTGAGGCATCTGATTATAGTATTTATTTGCATCATGATTTGTAACATAATATTGCAAATAACTACCGTTCGTAGTTGCAGGTATATTTGAATAACTATAATACGCAGAAGCATTAAATATAGACCCTAATATAAAAGATAAAAACAATAAACTTATTTTCATGATTTATATCATATCATACTATATAACTTCTGTCAATAGCTGATTTATAATTATACCCTCTTCACTTTTTTGTGATTATGTTGTATTATTACAAAACCATCTAATTATTGATGGCGTGTTTTTTGGGAATAGAAAATGGCAAAAACAGTAAAAGCAGGAACACACTCTATGTGTTACGCCTGCACATGCAGAGCCCCCGGTGGGTGTGTGGGGCGAGTTAAATTGTCCGAACCACTCCAAGATCGTCCTACGTGCTTTTCAAACCTGCCGCGCGTGATACGGTTCTTCGAAAGGGCGCCAAAGCAAAAACCAAGAACTTCACAGCAACTTGCGGCGAGCGCCTAATTGCAAAAGGCGTTCGCAGCAAAACGGCACCAATCGGTGCCGTTTTTTATTTGCTACTATTTATTT
>CAZGVC010000018.1:3007-8774 GCA_964529065.1 uncultured Candidatus Saccharibacteria bacterium | reverse complement strand
TTGCGTAACTCCATCATGAAGGCCCCAAACTTAATATCTGGCGCAACATTAGCTGCGATATCTTTTATTCTTAATATCCAATCATCTAGATTCAAAGAGTTATTGTACAATGCGTCATCTTGTAAAGCTGCGCACATTTTGCTTTTTAAGTCGCTATCTATTGAAGCTGGAACATACAGGTCATCGAAAAAGTAACCTATTTGTTCTCGAGCTACACCATAACGCACTATGTCTTTGCGGGGGTTTTCTGTTTGTCTTTCTATATTTAAAACCTGTTCTAAATATTTTCTATCTTTTGAAATAACACTGTAGAACTCTGTGTCATATTTTAGAGACCATGACAGCAACTCATCTGCAACCACGCTGGCACTCTTGCTTGCAATCACATCACTCGATATGTCGTCTAACTTTTTAAAGTCTAATAATGGACCGCGACTGCTTCGCTTCATGGCATCCATATCAAGTAAATATTTGGAAACATCGCGATTAGTCTCCCACCAAGTATCAAAATCCGGATTAGCTAAACGATACAAATACGCGATAATACTTTCTTTTGTGTAGCCACTCTGTTGATAGAACATCATTGTAGCTTCGCTATCTTTTCTCTTTGATAATTTTCTGACACTGCCGTTATCATTCTTGTTAATCGGCATTATGTGTCCATATTTTGGTGCAGGAGCACCAATCTTGTCCCATAATTCTAAATGTTTACCTAGTGATGATAACCACTCCTCGCCACGAGTCACAAATGTTGTACCCATAAGATAATCATCAACCACATGAGCAAAGTGATATGTGGGCAGGTTGTCCTTTTTAATCAGAGGGAAATCTTCATCATTCTCAGGTATATTTTGTTCTCCCAGGAACTCATCTACAAATTTATTTTTCTTTAGATGATATCCTGATGCCTTGAGTCTCAAAATGTATTTTTCTCCATTTGAGATTTTGGTTTTAATTTCTTCTAATGTAAGATTCCTGTCTCTCGCATACTCGGCATATACTCCGGTTCTAATCTTATTGGCTGTTTGTTGATCACGCATCTCTGCTAACTCTTCTTCTGTCATGAAACAAGGATATGCATACCCATTCAAAACTGCATCATATGCAAATGCTGCGTATATGTCTTTTCTTTTACTTTGTCTATATGGACCATATTTACCATTCTCGCCACCATCCATATTCTCGCCTTCATCAGGATTAATGTCATAATCTTGCAAAGTCTTAATTATGAACTCCCTTGCGCCATCCACTTCACGAACTGTATCTGTGTCTTCAATACGAAGCATAAACACTCCACCAGTCTTAACTGCAACAGCCTTACTTATCAGTGACATATAAACTGTACCGATATGCATTGGCCCAGTTGGTGAAGGTGCGACACGTAACACCTCGGCTCCAGCAGGCAAGTCACGCTTTGGATACATGGCCTCAAAATCCTTGCGAAACTTAACCAAATTAGGAAACAATAAATCTGCTAACTCTTTGTTCATGGGGTTATTATAACACAAAAGCGCAGCCGCGAAGCAGCTGCGCTTTTGTTATTTTGAATCCTTAAAAACTATTAACATCTGCGCTGATCTGAGCGTCCAGTGCATTCATGTCAACATTGTTTACTGAATCAGATATATCTTCTGGCTGAGTACTTTGATCTTTTGCAGCATCACTTTTAATAACGCTTTGCATCTCTGTCTTAACATCAGACACAGATAATTCATTTGAGTAGAAATACCACCCCAGGAAACCAAGCACTAGCACAACAATTACAGAAATAATTAATTTATTGTTCATAATTTTTATTTAGCTGGTTTTAAATCCCACATAGATTTATCAACTTTTAATGTCTCCAATAATGCTTTTAAATCATCTTGGAAAGTTTTGATGCTGTCTTGAGCTGTTTTAACTTTTGACTTAAGAGCTTCTTTGTCAGAGCTTGGATTAGTACTAGAAGCTGTGAATGACTTCACTGCGTCGATATTACTTTTAACTACTACAAGAGATGCTTTTGCCTTAGCTAACATTGGATCATACTTTGTCATATCAACAGTAGAAGATGCCTTTTTGTCATTGATAAATCTCTCTGTTCTGTTAAGAGCGTTAGAAAGATGGTCAACAACCATGTTCAATCTCTCAACCACTTGACCCATCTTGTTTCTTGCTAACTCTCTAGATCTCTCATTCATTTGTTTCCTTTCTTCTGTGTTAGATGCACGCATATCTTCACGTTTACCTCTTGCATCCTCCATTATTGAACGGCGCTCATCGCTCGACGAAGCGTTCTTCATTCTCTCACGTGTCTCCATTCTCAAGTCTTTTCTATCCTCTTGATTCTGATCACGCATTTCTTTTCTGTCTTCCATTAACTCACGTCTTGGAGACCCAGAGGCATTAACCACTCCCATAGGTGGGCGCATCTCTTGCCTTATTTCTTTTATAATTGGCCTTGGACCATCTTGGCCTGGGGCCGAACTTTGTGCACTAACTATTGCAATAGTAGACAGTCCAACTATTGCTAACATTTGATATTTTTTCATAATTTATATTTATTTTATATACCAAGCTCTGATATTCTTAGTATCTGATAAGTATACACCTCCAAACAAAATTACAAGAATAAACTAGTAACACCCACTATGACCAGTATTGTAACTAAATTAGACATGATATCGTAGAAAAACTTCTTCCAAACAATAGCCCTGTCACAATTACCCCAAATTAAATTAGACCCTATAACCGGAACCATAAAACAGCCCCACGTCATAACCAAATACACAGCCACCATTTTAAAAGACTCTCCATTTTCTAAACTCTTAGTCATCATGAATACAACAAAAAACGAAGTCAAAAATGACAATAATGTTTGCCCTAAATAGCTCTTCCGCATATGTGGTTTAGCCTCTTCTATTTTTTTATCTTGTTCCTCTTTTGATAATTTATCAAAACCTAAATACTGCATATGTACACGCCCCATAGGTGTAAACGGCATATACCACACAGTACCAATAATAATAGCTAGCACAGCACCAAGAAATGACAATAAAATAATAGTTAACATACACTAAAAGTGTAGCACAAATTACTTTTTATAATATTTAGAACAAAATTCTGCTTTAAATTCAAAAAACTTATTATTTAATATTGACT
Organism: uncultured Candidatus Saccharibacteria bacterium; assembly: GCA_964529065.1. GTDB lineage: Bacteria > Patescibacteriota > Minisyncoccia > Phycocordibacterales > UBA5272 > JAUPVO01. Next base: position 5,633 of record CAZGVC010000018.1, on the reverse strand, counting down.
TTCTTATATCACTGACTAATTTGACCAAAAAATACAAGTTATGCGCAGACGCTACAGTACTACCCAATATCTCCTCCGCCTTAAAAAGATGATGCAGATAACTTTTTGTATAATTATAATAAGGAGAATTCACATCTTGAGACAAAGTAGACATATCACTCTTATATTTTGCATTCAAAATATTAATTCTTCCATTTGGTGTGTAGATATTGCCGTGGCGTGCAACACGTGTTGGGGTTACGCAATCAAAAGTATCTATTCCGTATTCAACGCCCAAGAAAAAGTCTATTGGCTCACCGATACCAAGCAAATGCCTTGGTTTATTCTCTGGGAGGTTCTCCGTAGCACTCCTAACAGTCTTGCCCATGTCCTCCTTAGTGAAGCTACCCCCGATTCCAAATCCATCGAAATCCATACCAGCCAAAGTCTCAGCACTTTGTTTGCGAAGGTCTTCGTATGCACCACCTTGTACAACGGCGAATAACGCCTGCTGCTCACCTGTGGCACTGCTTACTCCTAATCTCTTGTGTTCCTCTACACATCTCTTGGCCCATCTGTGAGTACGCTCCATCGCACTTATCTGATACTCGCGTGATGCTAAAGGTGAAGTGCATTCGTCGAATGCGAAGAATATATCCGCACCCAGGGAGTGCTGTATTTGCATACTTCTCTCTGGCGTGAATCTGTGTGATGACCCATCGATGAAAGATTTGAATGTGACACCATCTTCATCTATCTTTGCCATCTGATTCTTAGAAGATTTTATTTTCTTGTCACCTTTTTCATCAGTGATTTCTTTTTGCTTCTTCGACAGATCTGCACTAGTTGCGATTTTGGATACACCCGTATCAAATGCAGCCCCAAGAGAGAAAACCTGGAACCCTCCCGAATCAGTAAAAGTCGGACCATCCCAATGCATCATCTTTGCGAATCCTCCATGTTTCTCAACTACGTCTTCACCAGGCTGCAAATACAAATGATAAGTGTTAGCCAGCACCGCGTCAGCTGTTGTACTCTTGATCCCACCCAGATCAAGAGACTTCACAGTTGCCTTTGTGCCAACTGGTATGAATGCTGGGGTGTGTATGTCTCCATGTGGCGTATGTATCACACCCGCTCTCGCTAGCGGCGCCTCCTCACTTTTCTTTTCTATTGTAAAGCCAAATTTCTTTTCCATTTCTTTGTCTGTATCCTAACACAAAAAACTTATATGAACACTTATTTCAATATTACTTTCTTACCGCTGAACTTTACTCCCTCTTTTTTAAGTAAGGATATCTTTTTTGTTTTACCACCTCGATTATAATCGCCAACAACTCCATCGCTGCGCACAACACGGTGGCACGGCACAGTGGGGTCATAATTATTTTTCATAATGGTGCCGACCGCGCGCGAAGCGCGCAGTCTCCCGGCCTTCTCTGCTACCATTTTATACGTCATAACATTGCCAACTTTTATACCCCTCACAACACTGAGTACCAACTCTTTAAAATTGTCTTTTTTCATACTACAGACTATGCTCAATCATCTTTTGATTAGAATCAAATACGCAATAGCCTTTTACATATTCCCCATTCAAAACTTTTGGCAGCCAATACTTGTCATCCTCCCACATCCTGTCATACGGTATATCTTCAACTTTGTACCAATAAGGCTTCATTTCTTCTGATTCTACTGGTTCACCATTCCAGACCTCTGTTGTGTATATATGAACCATCTGATTCCATTCTACTTTATCCTCGAATCTAAATTCTATTTCCCCCATCTTTACAATGTTTTTTACATCAACATCTACACCTATCTCTTCTTTGGTTTCTCTTTCTGCCGCCTCTTCTATAGTTTCTCCTTCTTTTACTTTTCCTCCGACTCCGTTATACCTACCAACACCAAATCCAATCTTTTTCATTGCAAGCAAAACATCACTAACCTTGTCAGAATCTTTTTTTATCAAAAATAACAATGTTGTATTTTTCATATATAAAAGTATACACCTTTATTCACTGTCCTTATAGTTCCAGATATAGCGACTAGCCAGCGAGCGATATGGGGACCACTTGTCAGTGATTTTTAATATTTTATTTTCAAAATCTTTTTGCTTGATCGCTTTTTCAGAACCAGATTTCGGGTGATATTTTTCAAGTTTATACAATTTCATAACACCATTAATCAATCCACCATCCTTAATAGCGAACACATCTGGCCTAGAAAGTGTGAATATAAGTATCATCTCAACTGTCCACCTGCCTACTCCTACTATTTCAGTTAGCATATTAATTATCTCTTCATCGCTCATGCTATCGAAATCATGTTCATGCAAATTCCTCTCTTTGAAAAAGGTTGCTACATTTTTAACATACTTGACCTTCTGCCCTGACAATCCAGCCTCGCGCAACTTCTCGTCTTTTATTTTTATTAGCTGCTCACATGTGGGCCACTTGTCACCAAAAACATTTTTAAATTTATTCTTAATACTCTTCGCTGCCGCAGTTGATACCTGCTGACTTATTATCGATGACAGGAGTGACTCGTACACCGACAACTCCGGCACAATCTTCTCCAGTCTTCCGTGTAGCACGGTACCCAGCTTCGCATCTACTTTTTTAAGATAATCAATTTCCTTTTGCAT
>CAZGVC010000018.1:0-2907 GCA_964529065.1 uncultured Candidatus Saccharibacteria bacterium | reverse complement strand
ACCTCTTGAGTGTGATCAGCTGGCTTTACAGATTCGTATATTTTTGCAACTTTACCATCTTCATCCACAAGCACACTCATGCGCTCAATACCCATGTATTCACGACCCATAAATTTCTTCAGTCTCCATGCACCATAATCTTTTATCATCTCTGTGCTCTCGTCTGACAATATAGGGAAATTAAGATCATATTTATCAGCAAACTTCTTGTGACTCTTCACACTGTCTTTGCTAACACCTAACACAACGAGACCCATTTTAGACATATCAGCAAAATTATCACGAAAATTACAAGCCTCAGTTGTGCACCCTGGAGTGTCATCTTTTGGATAGAAATAAATCAAAACCTTTTTACCAAGATAATCAGACAACTTGTGCCACTTGCCATCTTGATCAGGGAGTTCAAACTTTGGTGCCTTGTTTCCTACTTTTAACATAGTATTAGTATATTAACTTTTTCTTGTTTTGCCTATGACTGAAAACGTAAGCAGTAAATAGCACGCTCATAATAACTGCAAACTTTGTAAATTCTGTTATATGGAGGTCTAGCAATGTTTCTAGCAACAACACAAATCCAATCAGGCCGACTATTACATATGCCGCTTTTTTGAGAGGTGGATGTTTGTGGATTATTGTAGACACAAGAGTAGTAACAAAAAGCATTGACACTATCCCTATCAACACACCACAAATTACAACATAATAATTGTGAGAAAGCCCCACAGCTGACACAACATTATCAATTGAAAATACCGCGTCAGCAAAAATAATTTGCATTATAACCGCAGCAAGAGTTGTTTTATATTTTAAATTGTGACCTTGATCGTCTTTTTTAATATACAAGTGATCAATCGCGAGATATATCAGATACAATCCTCCTATGATCAGTATCCATTTGTTAGAGATAATCAAAGTGGCAAAAAACAACGCAACCAGCCTAAGTGCAGCCCCACCAAGTATTCCAAGTCTAATAGCTAGCTTCCTCTGGCTTTCTGGTAAAGGTTCTGCTAGAGAAGCATTAACAAGAGCATTGTCTATGGATAACAAAACCTCAATCAGTGCGAGAGAGATAATTACTGGTAAGTAATTAGATAAAAATTCACCGGATAAAAAATTAATTATTTGTTCCATACTATTTACTAACTATGTCTGCTATGACTTTTACAACACCTCTGTCAAACATGTTTGGAAGTATATTGTCCCGCTTAAGATCGGTAACATAATCAGCCAGCGCCTCCGCGATGGTAACAAATGTCTCTAATTCTATTTTCTTATAAGTTCCTGCTGATTGCGCATCCAAAACACCACGCCAGAATCCTGGGAACACTAATGAGTTGTTGATCTGATTAGGATAATCACTGCGACCGGTGGCAATTATGAATGCGCCCACTTCTGTCGCCAGCTCTGGAATTATCTCAGGGGTTGGATTAGCAAGACCGAAAATTATCGGCTTCTGATTCATAGTTTTTACCATTTCTCCAGTTAATACATTTGGTTTCGAGAGACCGATGAAAACATCAGCACCAGCTACAGCCTGGGACAAGTCACCAGCTAAATCTTTTATATTTGAATTATTAATTAATTCTAACTTTTCTTTATTTAAATCATTACGCGAACTATTAATTATCCCCTTACTGTCAACGTAAATCATATTCTTGACCCCGTAGGCATTCAAGAGGCGTGCTGTGGCGACACCTGCTGCACCAACACCAGAGAGAACTACTCGCACATTATCTTTTTTCTTTTCAGCTAACTTAATAGAGTTGATAAATGCAGAGAGGGCAACAGTAGCCGCACCCCATTGATCATCATGCATAACGGGTATAGACAATTCAGCACGCAACCTCTCTTCTATTTCAAAACATTTCGGACTAGCAATGTCTTCTAGGTTAACTCCACCAAAAACTGGAGCGATATTTTTAATTATATTAATAATCTCTTCTGTATCTTGGGTGTCTATACAAATCGGGAACGCGTCCACATCAGCGAACTCTTTTAATATAGCGGCCTTGCCCTCCATGACTGGTATTGCGGCTGAGGCACCGAGGTTCCCTAGGCCTAATATAGCCGAGCCATCACTTATTATAGCTACAGTATTTTTCTTTAAAGTGAGAACTTTATCAAGTGACTTGTCAGCCGCGATTGCATTACACACAGCGGCCACACCCGGGGTGTAGGCCTGAGATAAGGCTTCGCGATTATCTAACTTTATTTTGCTAACAGTTTCTAACTTGCCACCGAATTGTTTGTGGAGATCTAACGCACCTTGATTATAATCGTGATTTTGTGACATGTAACAAATTATATCACGTGATAGAATATATGAATGCTAAGTATAAAAAAGTATTTGCCGAGTATCGTTTACGGTGGGTCAGACGGATCTGTGTCGTATTTTACATTGATGGCCGGCGCCTACGGCGCCGGCATGTCCATCAAATTCCTTATTGCTATTGGTGTCTCCAATGTTATAGCCGATGCATTCTCGATGGCTACTGCCGACTACTTGTCTGAGGATTCGCGACCGAAACAAAATCAAAAAGAAGAATTGAAAAATGCTTTTGTAACTTTTGTGTCCTTCGTATTACTTGGATGTTTGCCACTCATACCGACCATCTGGGCGTATGTTACATTGCCATCTGATGCAACATTGCCATCGAATATGTTTATACTTTCTAGCGCCCTAACCCTAGTTGGATTCACTTATATAGGTTACTTGAGAGGGAAAATACTAAACAGGGACCTAGGCAGAACAATAATGCAATCTATATTTATCTGCTCTGTCTCTGCGGCTGTTGCCTACTTCATCGGCGAATACGTCGCAATGGTTATATAAAACCTAAATACTGTTCTTATAAAGTTCCATTTTGGCGCGGACGACTTTTTTCATTTCTTCTGCTCCTGCACGAT
>CAZGVC010000017.1:6362-8864 GCA_964529065.1 uncultured Candidatus Saccharibacteria bacterium | reverse complement strand
TTTTATTTCAAATTCTTGAGGTATTCGCAGAGCTTTTCTATTTTTACTGTATCTTGGCTGTGTGTCTTCATGTTTCTAACTATGACAGTGCTGTCCATCGCTTCTTTTTGTCCGAATATCACACAATAAGGTATGTTCATCTTCTCGGCGACGCCAAGTTGTTGAGACAATGAGTCTTTGGATAATGATTGATGTATTGGAATATGCGCCTTGCGGAGTATCTCGATAATACTTAATGATTTTAATTTGGCTTCGAAGCCTAATTGTATGAAGTATACTTTGGCTGGCTTCATAATGCGAGGCATTAATTTTGCACATTCAGGGAACATCATAATACGATCAAAACCAAGAGCTGTTCCAACAGCTGGCACGTCTTTTTTGCTGCCCATGTCTTTTGCTAAATAGTCATAACGACCACCGCCAGTTATAGTTATCTCGCGCTCGTTACCTTTTTCATCTACTTCTGTTTTTATCACTTCGAACACTGTGCGACTGTAATAACTGAGTCCACGCACCAGAGCAGGGTTGATACGATAGGGTATATTCATCTCCTCTAGGTATTGCAGAACCTCTTTGAAGTGCTTGCGAGCATCCGATGATAAGAATGATATTGATTGAGGCGCATTCTCTTTGTATGGCTGGCATTCATCTTTTTTACAATCAAGCATGCGCAATGGGTTGGTCTTGATCCTCTCTTTACAATCGGCACACATATTAGAAACATGTTTTTTGTAATAGTTGGTTAACTCTCTTATATATTGTGGGCGTGTCTCCTTGTCTCCCATTGAGTTAATGTCCACGACTAGATCTTTGAATCCAAACTCTTCTAATATGTCATACAGAGTTCTTATTACTAGCGCATCAGCAATACTTTTTTGTGTGCCTATAATCTCAAGGTCGAATTGTCTGAATTCGCGTAGGCGACCCTTCTGTGGATTCTCATGTCTAAACAGTGGTCCATATGAGTAGAGCATTACTGGTTGTGGCAAGTTCTGCATGCCGTTCTCCATGTATGCGCGCATTATACTGGCTGTATATTCTGGACGCATAGCGACTTTGTCACTACCTTTGACTGAGAAGGCATACATCTCTTTGTCTATGATGTCAGTTCCTTCGGCATGCGCAGAAGTGAATACATCTAATCTCTCAAGAGTCGGGGTTTCTATTGGAGTAAAGCCATAATACATAGCCACCTCCTGAGCCTTCTCGAACATTCCTTGATATTGATAATATAACTCTCCTGTTAAATCTTGGGTACCTTTTAATTTTGCTGGGATTTCTTTTTTACTTTGTTTGTCTGTACTCATATTTTTATTAACCGATTTTACTTAGTATACGATATTTTTCCTGGCATTACATCTATCACAGGGAATATCTCTAATATTACTTTTCCTGCTATTTGATCGCTGTGTACGGCGCCCCAGCTGCGTGAGTCATAACTACCGTCACGATTGTCCCCCATTACAAAATATTCATCAGCTAATAATCTCTTGGATACATATTGTTCTGTTCTTGGGAACTTGACGAAAGATTCGTCTGGGTGAAGTGTCTCATTAGGGGTTATTATGGTTGTGCTCGTACCATCTACTATTACAGTGTCACCAGGGAGGCCTATTAATCTTTTAATAAAGTATTTACCATCCAACTCACTACCTTCTTTTTCAAATCTAAAGACTATTACATCACCACGATTCGGAGTGCCTATCTTGTAGGATAATTTGTCTACTATTAATAGGTTATTGTTGTAGAAAGTTGGCAACATCGATGATCCGTCTACTAAAAATGGTTGTATGACAAAAACTTGCACAACACGAACCACTAATATTAACCCGATAATCCAAGCCAGGAATTCTTTTGGGTCTTCGTCTTGGTCTAAGAGTTTTATTGTGCGCAAAAAGTTTTTATAACCATCGCTCCATATGGCTATTAATAAACTTACAACTAATATCACAATTAAAAATATAAAAAATATAGCTAGCGGATTGTCAGGTAACTCAAAGAATTGTGAAAGCATAATATTGCCAGTATACTACAGAGGATAATGAAGTACACAATATTTTCTTTGGGCAACCCTGGTGCGCAATATGAGTACACCAGACATAACGCAGCACGTCTAGCTTGTGAAGAGTCTAGATTCGAGTCGGCTGCTTATGTTGTACCGGATTGTTATATGAATGAGTCTGGCAAGTTCATCAAGCAGTATTTGAAATACAATAATAATGTAATACCCGTGATTGTCTATGATGATATAGATCTTGAGTTTGCAAAAGTTAAAATTAGTTTTGGTCGCAGTGCAGGCGGACACAACGGTGTACAAAACGTTATTGATGAACTGGGTACTGAGGATTTTATTCGTATACGCATAGGAATAGGTGGCAAGCCACACAAAGAAATGCTGCTTCAGGATTATGTTATATCAAAGCTTTCGAAAGATGAGGTTAATCAATTGCGCGACCTATCTAAAAAAATAGAAAGCATTGTTGACGTGATAGTTAAAAGTGG
>CAZGVC010000017.1:5014-6262 GCA_964529065.1 uncultured Candidatus Saccharibacteria bacterium | reverse complement strand
GGGCGGCGCTATTGTTTTATTTACTCACTACTTTGTATCTTTTAGTACAAGAGTCATCTTTTGTTCATTTGGCTCGAACAAAGAGATCTCGAATTTGTACATTTTACCAAGTGAAACTTTCTCACGCATTTTCTCTTCAGAACCAAAATCTGAAATATGCATAAGACCAGCTACACCTTCCTCAATAGAAACTAGTGCACCATGTTTGTTGAACTTGATAACCAAACCAGAGACAACGTCACCTTTTTTGTATTTAGATGTAGCCTCTTTCCAAGGATTCTCGCGCATTGACTTCATAGATAGAGATATCTTTCCGCCTTTTACGTCTATAACCTTAGCACGAACAACATCTCCAACTTTAGCGTGATTGTGTGTGTCTTCTACTAGACCCCAATCGATCTCGCTCTTGTGTATTAGCCCCTCTGCTCCGTCTTTTAATTTGACGAAGATACCGAACTCAACAACACCAGTAACTGTACCTTCTACCTCATCGCCAATATCATAATTTGTAGATACCTCGCTAGCGATCTCGTTTAGGTCAACTTTCTCATTACCATCAACACCTTTTTGGCTGAAGATTAACTTACCTTCTTTAGGTTGAGCTGAGATAATGTTCATAGACAATCTCTTGCCAATTAATTTCTTAAGGGCAATCATTATCTTGTCTTTGTCTCCATCTTCTACACGAGGATAATTCTTCTCATCCAGTTGTGAAGCAGGGAGGAATCCTTGTATACCTTGCCACTCAACAATAAGACCACCTTTGTTAGCATCCTTAACAACAATATCAAGAACGCGTTTATCACGAATCGCAGCCTCAGCCTCGCTCCAGATAATAGCCTGTCTAGCCTCCTTAAGAGATAGCTCAACATATCCATCAGTGTTCTCAGTTAATATAACTTTCGCACTGATAACGTCACCTACATTAATACGCTTGATAATCTCACGCGCATTGATGTACTCGCTACCGTATATAATACCTGTTCCATGAGGACCAAGGTCGATGTATACAGCCGAACGGTCAATAGTTATAACTGTACCCTCAACTACATCTTCGTAATTAAGTGTTTTTGAATTTTCTAATAATTTTTCAGCAATAGTTTGCATATAAAATAAAAATTTTCCGCACGCAAACGGAAAAGTATAATGCGTGCTCGAGTTGGTCTGAACTTATTCATTTCTGAACTTGATTCAGGGTTATCAAAACGAGTTGGTTATTAAATAATAACGTGGTCACATATTACCACA
>CAZGVC010000017.1:0-4914 GCA_964529065.1 uncultured Candidatus Saccharibacteria bacterium | reverse complement strand
TTTGTAATAAGTCGCATAAGAGCGGTACAAATCGCTAATGTGGCTAATATGAAGGGAGGTGATCAAACCTGTTCACTTCACCAAGGGCGCAAGGTTGTGCCCTTCAGGTGTGACGATTAACCTTCTCAAGGGCGAGGAATGAAAGACTCGCCCTTTTTCTTTTTTGTCTTGACTGTGAATTTAAAAAATTTTAGTATTTTATTAGAGCTTCCGTAAATCAGAAAGGAGGTGCGCCACAGGCGCGCAAGGCTGGCGGCAGGTATCGCGAAGGCGTTACTGCTGACCATGCGAATGCATAAAAAGCGGCCCCCAGGGGCCGCTTTTACTATTTTTATGGTATAATATTCTAACTATGATTATCACTTATCACGGCAAAGGTCACATTAAATTGGTAACAGGGGACACAACTATCTCTCTCGGCCCCGTGTCCAAGGATTCGAAGAAAAGACAGACAAAATATGGTGCTGATGTGGCTCTGCTACCAATCAATCATCCTGATTATAATGGTGTTGAGAATGTCACTCATGGCAGCAAGGAGCCATTCGTAATCAAGAGTGCAGGGGAGTATGAGATAGCAGGCGTGTTCATCAATGGATTCTCGGAAAAGATCACTCGTGACGGCAATGAATACATGACTAACAGTTATGTGTTTAATTTTGATGGAATTCGTGTTGTATATTTGGGGCAAATACAAGATCAATTAAAGCCAGAACACAAAGAGATAATCGATGAGGTGGATGTTTTATTTGTTCCAGTTGGTGGAGATGGCGAGTCGCTGAACGCTTATGATGCTGCAAAGTTAGCTACAGGTCTCGAGCCAAAAATAGTCATTCCTATTGACCACAATGAGAAGACTTTACCTATATTTATGAAAGAGATGGGAGCCGAAGGCGTGCAAGCAATAGATAAGTTAACCATAAAGAAAAAAGATATTTTGGAAAAGCAAGGTGAAGTTGTACTCCTCGAGGAGATGTAACATGAAATTCTTTCACAGATATATTGAGTATTTGAAGCACGAAAGAAAAGAAATACAAAAAGTACATGCGGTTTTCTTTGCTGCGGTTCTGACTGCTTTTTTTACTGGTGTGTATCTTTATATATTGTATGACATTGCTCCTCCTAAGCCGAATATAAATCTCAACACTAATAAGGTGTATGTCCGAGACCCAGACGCTGATTATCTGAATAACAATTACTCGGACACTGGGAATATTTATACAGAATTGAACAAAGAAAATACCGGGACAAAAATAGGAGATGTTGTAACTAGGTTGGCTGAGGTGTTCGAAGGTTTGCAATATCAAGTGTCCGAGCTCAAGAATATTTTGAATTCGAATAAAACATATACAGCAACTCAGGATAATCAGCCTACGAATGGGAACTAGTTTTGGTTTTTGTGGCTAAAATTAGTGTATTAATCCTTCATTTTGTGTTATAATATATAGACAAATTTATGGCAAAAAAACAGCAAGATAACTCACCAGAAAACGAGAACGAAATACCGAGAGCTACTGGCATAATATCAGCCCCAATTGTTGAGGAGATGCGTAAGAGTTACCTTGACTATGCGATGAGTGTTATCACTAGTCGTGCCTTGCCTGATGCTCGTGATGGACTCAAGCCTGTACATCGTCGCATCTTGTACAGTATGTATAAGAATGGCTTGTCGCCATCTGCGAAGTTTAAAAAGTCTGCGACAGTGGTTGGAGACGTGCTCGGTTCCTATCACCCTCACGGTGACGTGTCGGTGTATGACGCTATGGTGCAACTCGCGCAGGAGTTTAAGAGTAGATATCCACTAGTTTTAGGTCAGGGTAACTTTGGTTCAGTGGATGGAGATGGTCCAGCTGCATACAGGTATACAGAAGCCAAGATGAGCAAGGTCGCTGCTGAGATGATGCAGGATATTGAGAAGGAAACTGTAGACATGAGGCCGAATTACGACGGCAGCAAGAAGGAGCCAGTAGTGTTACCAACAACTGTTCCAGGCTTACTTTTGAATGGAACACTTGGTATTGCTGTAGGTATGGCGACTAATATACCTCCACATAACCTTAGCGAAGTTATAGACGCAACTTCGCATCTTATTGATAACAAGGACGCGACTATTGATGACTTGGCGGAATTTATTAAGGGTCCTGACTTTCCAACTGGTGGATTAGTTTTTGGTGAGTCTGATATCAAGCATGCTTATGCTACAGGTCGCGGGGGGATGCTTTGTCGTGGCGAGGCCGAGATAGTAGAAACCAAAAATGGAATGTTCCAAATTATTATTACTTCAATCCCATTCCGTGTGGTTAAGGCGAATCTGCTCGAGAGAATAGGCGAGCTGGTCGGTGAGAAAAAAATAGAAGGCATCAAAGACATTCGCGACGAATCTACAACTGATATACGTGTTGTAATTGATCTTAAGAGTAACTCTCAACCAGAGAAGATTCTCAACTATCTGTACAAACACACAGATCTTGAGATGACTTTTCATATGAATATGGTGGCCCTAGTAAAAGGGGTACCGCAAACACTCTCAATCAAAGGTGCGTTATCAGAATTCCTTGATCACAGAAAAGAAGTTGTCCGCCGCAGATGTGAATTCGATCTTAAGCGTGCCCTCGAGCGTGAGCACATATTGCTCGGTCTCAAGAAAGCGTTAGATCATATTGACGAGATTATTCAGACAATTAAAAAGTCAAAAGACACACCAGACGCTCATGCTCAATTGATGAAGAAGTTTGGTTTTTCTCCTATACAAGCAACGGCGATACTTGAGATGAAGCTTCAGCGTTTGGCTGGTCTTGAGAGAAAGAAAATAGAAGATGAATTGAAAGCTGTACAAGAGTTAATTGAGGAGTTGCGTGCAATACTTGCAAGTGAAAAGAAAATGCTCAAGATAATCAAAGATGAGTTATCTGAAATTAAGAAATTATACGGCGACGATAGACGTACAAAAGTAATAAAACACAAAGCAAAAGATTTCAATCCAGAGGACTTGATTGCTGAGAAGGAGGCGGTGCTTGTCTACACAAAAGGTGGATATATCAAGCGTACCGATCCAGAAGAGTTCAGAACACAAAAACGTGGCGGTGTTGGTGTTGTTGACCTAGATACAAAAGAGGAAGACTTTGTATCTATCTCATTAACTGCGTCTACTCATGCTGACATGCTATTCTTCACAGACAAAGGTAAAGCGTATCAGATCAAGATGTATGAATTGCCAGAAGGTAAACGCGCAACAAGAGGCAAGAGCATTATGAATTTCCTCCAATTAACAGAAGGTGAGAAGGTAACAAGCATTCTAGAGGTTGATAAGGATAAAGACTACTCAGCGTTAAGTATAATGATGGTAACCAAAAACGGTGTAGCCAAAAAGTGTGCCGCAGAGTCATTCAAAGATGTTCGCCGTAGCGGAATAATCGCAATCAGGCTAGAAGATGAAGATGAATTGGTGACAACGATACTTACAGGTGAAGGGGACAGTGTGATATTAACTTCACAAGATGGTCAATCAATCAGATTCGCCGAGAGCGACGTGCGCGAGATGGGCCGTACTGCAGCAGGAGTGGCCGGTATGAAGCTAGACAAGGGTGACATAATAGTTAGCGCTCAAGTAATAGATGCGAGTAATAAAAAAGCCAAACTTCTAATCCTAACAGCTAATGGTTATGGCAAGATGACAGAGATAACCGAATACAAAGTTCAAAAACGTGCAGGTAGCGGTATCAAGACAGTGAAGGTAACTGATAAGACAGGCAAATTGGTGGTAGCCAGAATTGTCTCAGACGAAACAGAAGAGATATTAGCTATATCCAAAGCTTCTCAAGTTATAAAGACAGAATTGAAGACAATACCAGTACTCGGACGTGACACTCAAGGTGTGCGTGTTATGAAGTTACGCGAAGGCGACAGCATAGCCGGACTTAATTTGCTATAAATTATAAATATATGTCTTTAGACTTATCAGATATACAAGATGTAAAGTCTAAAGGGGAGATTATTTATAGGGCGATAGGGAAGATAAATTGCCCGTATTTAAAGAGAGATGTAAGTTTTAATTCTCAAGGTTTAACTCATTTAAAGTTTAAAGATAGAAGGCGTGCCAGATCTAAACAAGATCAGTACATGAGGTTTAAGATTCTTGGACTTGCTCCTAAAATAATTTCTAAATCTAATACTGTGCAAGGAGTAGATACAGTTAACAGATTCGAAAAAGTCAGAATTAATAGTCGCACAGATACTCTATTAAAAACTGTTAATTATTATGAGTTTGTGGCTGTAATAAATCAAATAAGAGCTAAAGTTATAGTAAAACAAATAGAGAATGGAGAGCCTTTTTTCTGGAGCATAATTCCAAATTGGAAAATATCAGACACAAAAAGAATTCTTTATAGCTCAAAGGATTTAGAGTTAGATTAGCTTATCTTTAAAAGAAAAATCGCCCGAAGGCGATTTTTCTGTTTGGTTACGGCTTCGATTCTTAGCCGTGAGAGGGCGAACCCTCCAAACAGTTACAGTATAAACTGTTTTTGTGGTTTTGTCAAAGTTATTCACAGTAGATTTTGTTAGTCTACGCTAACTATTTTGTGGGGGTGTAGGTGGCCGGAGACTATTTTGATTTTCTTATTTGGGTGTTTCCTGTGTAGCAGGTCTAGCATGCTACTGTTGGCTAGTCCGCGCTCCGCAGGAGCGCGGACTAGGACTTTATAAAAATCTGTATCTATAACCTGCAAATCATCTATTCTGGAGTCAGGGTATATGTGTATTTTTATATACATGTGCATACTTTATCACATATTTTATGCTATGACTTATTTTTATAGTAAATTAACTTCTGGCCCACTTATCCCCTTCCTATATATATACATATATATATACTGTATAAGATGAGATTATCTGTTCGCGGATTCACTTTATTAGAGC
>CAZGVC010000016.1:0-9098 GCA_964529065.1 uncultured Candidatus Saccharibacteria bacterium | reverse complement strand
TTTGAAATTATTAAAAAATGTGTTAGTATTAGTATCAATACACCAAAGAAGGGGGTAGGAATACCTATAAATCCCCCGGAGGTCATTTACAAGGCGGCCATTGGTGTATGGGTCGCCAATTTATATTTATGGCATTAGCAAAATCTAAAAAAGTAGAGCTAGTTGATAAATACGCCGAGGCTATTAAGAATTCTGACAGCGCGGTATATGTATCATACAAAGGTCTACCAGTATCTAAACAAGATACGTTCAGAAAGAAGCTTTTTGCTAACAATCTTCATTACACAGTTGTAAAGAAATCACTTTGGGAGCGCGCAGTTACGGCTGCAGCTGTAAAAGGTGAGGCTCCGGTAATTGCTGATGAGCTAGCTATCGTGTGGGGCAAGGATTTACTTTCTCCTGCACGCGAGGCATTTGAATTCTCAAAGGAAAATAAAGGTGTATTTACAATACTTGGTGGTATATGGGAAGGGGAGTTCAAGGATGCGAAAGCTATGATGGCTATTGCGACTATTCCTCCTCGTGAAGTGTTACTTTCACAACTCGCATACTTACTCAAGAGCCCAATGCAACGTCTTGCTATTGGTATTAATGAAGTAGCAAAAACAAAGAATTAATTATTAATAATTACAAACATATGGAAAAATACGCAGATTTACTTAACAAAATCGAGTCAATGTCAGTACTAGAGCTTAACGAGCTAGTAAAGGCTATTGAGGAGAAATTCGGTGTTTCAGCTGCTGCTGTTGCGGCTGCTCCTGCAGCTGGTGCTGCAGCTGGTGCTGATGAAGGCAAAGATGCCTACACAGTACACCTTGCATCTTCTGGCGAGCAAAAGATCGCTGTTATGAAGGTTGTTAAGGAGGCCCTAGGACTTGGTCTTAAGGAAGCTAAAGATATGGTTGACGGTGCGCCAGTTGATCTTAAGGCTAATGTTAAAAAGGCAGAAGCTGAGGATCTTAAGAAGAAACTTGAGGAGGCTGGAGCTACAGTTACTCTAAAGTAATATAAAATCATAAATTTTACTCAAAAGCCGCCCAGAAGGGGCGGCTTTTGAGTTGCTTTGGCTGGATTTTCATGTTATAATCCACGGTATTCGCTTGGCTTTGCGCAGCCATTACTTGTGCTTATTTCTATGCTAGCGGAGATCCTCTGGGGGTGTGACGAATAGATGCCACACATACTCATGATCGAAATTATTAAAAAAGTAATTACTATAATAATTAAAATAAATTAATTTATGGCAGATGTATTTGATCGTTCAAAACCACACGTAAACGTTGGTACAATTGGACACGTAGACCACGGTAAGACAACTCTTACTGCTGGTATTCTTAATGTTCTTCACCTTAAAGACGCTTCTATCAAGATAAAAGGAGTAGATGAGATTGACAAGGCTCCTGAGGAAAAGGCTCGTGGAATTACAATTTCACTTTCTCACTCAGAGTATTGGACAGACGCTCGTCACTATGCACATATTGACGCTCCTGGACACGCTGACTATATCAAGAACATGATCACTGGTGCCGCTCAAATGGACGGTGCTATTCTAGTGGTTGCTGCTACTGATGGTCCTATGCCACAAACACGTGAGCACATCCTTCTTGCTAAACAAGTAGGTGTTCCACGTCTTGTTGTTTTCCTAAACAAGTGTGACATGGTTGATGATCAAGAGATGATCGAGCTAGTTGAGGAGGAGCTACGTGAGCTTCTTACTAAACAAGGTTTCGATGGAGCTAATACTCCTATTATCCGTGGATCAGGTCTTAAGGCTTCTGAGGCTACAGATATTAATGATCCTTGGGCTCAAAAGATTGTTGAGTTGCTTAATGCACTCGACACTTGGATTCCACTTCCAGAGCGTGATACAACAAAACCATTCCTAATGCCAGTGGAGGATATCTTCACTATCGAGGGACGTGGTACTGTGGTAACAGGTAAGATCGAGCGTGGTATTGTAAAGCTTAACGAGGAGGTTGAGATTGTTGGTCTAAAAGATACTCAGAAAACAACAGTTACTGGTATCGAGATGTTCAACAAACAACTTAACGAAGGTATGGCTGGAGACAACGCTGGTATCCTAGTTCGTGGTATTAAAAAAGAGGACATTATGCGTGGACAGGTTCTTTGTAAGCCTGGTTCAGTTAAGCCACACACACATTTCGAGTGTGAGGTTTATGTTCTAAAGAAAGAAGAAGGTGGACGTCACAGCCCATTCTTCAACGGTTACAAACCTCAGTTCTACGTACGTACAACTGACGTAACTGGTGATTGTACTCTTCCTGCAGGAACAGAGATGGTTATGCCTGGAGATACAGTTAAGCTTACTGTAAAACTTATCGCGCCAATCGCTCTTGAGGAGCAAGGACGTTTCGCTATCCGTGAGGGTGGTAAGACTGTAGGTGCGGGAGTTGTAACAAAAATTATCGAATAAGACACGAGCTGTAGCTCAGGTCTTCTAAACGAAACCAAGGGTTCATTATAAAAACATGCCTACAAAGCAAACAAAGAAAGAGCAAGATGCACCAAAGATTCGTATCCGTGTTCGCGCTTACGAGAGTAAAATCCTCGACCAATCTGTAAAACAGATTGTAGATACAGCTAAACGTTTTGAAGCAGGAGTAATTGGTCCAGTACCACTTCCAACTGAATTCACACGTTACACTGTTAATCGTGCAACATTCGTTTACAAGGATGCTCGCGAGCAATTCGAGATGCGCGTTCACAAACGCCTAATCGAAATTGTTAGCCCGAATCAAAAAGTGATCGAAGCTCTCACCAACCTCTCACTTCCCTCTGGAGTTGATGTTGATGTAAAGATGAGTTAAAAACATGAAATTCACATTAGCAGAGAAACTGCACATGACGCAGGTATTTGACGCTGACGGTAACGTCCACGCAGTCACAGTATGCCGCGCGCCTGGTGTAGTGGTAACAGATATTCGTTCAAAGGAGCGTGATGGCTATGAAGCTATTCAGGCTGCTATGGATGAACAAAAACCAGAACGTTCTACTAAGGCAGAGCTAGGTCACTTCGCTGGCAAAGCCTACAAGGTAGTGCGTGAGTTCAGAACACCAACAGGTGATCTACAAAAAGGTGCCGTTATTAAGGCTGATATATTTCAGCCAGGAGATACAGTTGTTGTAGCTGGCACTTCTAAATCAAAAGGCTTCCAAGGCGTTGTTAAACGCCACGGATTCTCTGGAGGTTGGGATCAGCACGGACAAAAACACTCACATCGTGAGGCTGGATCTATCGGTGCAACAGGACCACAACGTGTCATCAAAGGCATGAAAATGGCCGGACGCATGGGTGGAGACAGAGTATCTGTCAAAAATCTAAAAGTATTCGCAGTTGATACAACTAACAATACAATTCTTATCAAAGGTGCTGTGCCTGGTCGCCGCGGTACCATACTTGAAATTCGCTCAAAATAATTCTGTATGAAAGTAGATGTATATTCAGCACAAGGACAAAAATCAGGATCAGTTGATCTTCCAGAAGAAGTATTCGCTTATCCTTGGAATGCGGATCTTGTGCACCAAGTCTTGTCTTCACAGATGAGCAATCAACGTGCTAATACTGCACATACAAAAGATCGTAGCGAAGTTTCAGGTGGTGGTAAAAAACCTTGGGCTCAAAAAGGAACAGGTCGTGCTCGTCACGGTTCAAGCCGTTCACCAATTTGGCGTCACGGAGGTATTACACACGGTCCTCGCAACGATAGGAATTACAAAGAAGTCATACCAAGAGCTATGAAGAATCGTGCATTATATGCATTACTTTCTGCAAAGCTTCGTGATGGTAAGATTTTGTTTGTAGACAATCTTGCTCTAGCTGATGGCAAAACTAAATCAGCTTTTGAAACTATGAAGTCATTTTCTACGGTTGATGGTTTCAAAACAATTAATTGGCAGAAACACAATAATGCAGTAGTCTTCACTTCTTCAAAAGACAGAAAGACTCATCTAGCATTTCGTAATCTTCCAAATGTACGTCTAGAGAATATGGATCAAATGAACCCTCTTCTAATTGCTAACACTCGTTACATTGTTGTTGCAAATCCAAAAGAGGTAAGTGAGTATCTATCTTCAAAAGCCTAAATCTTATGAAAAAATATATTATTCGTCCTCATATAACTGAGAAGGCAGCTCTACAGTCATCATCTAATGCTTATACATTTGTAGTGACTAATGACGCTTCTAAGCTTGAGCTTCTAAAAGAGATCAAGTCAGAGTATAAAGTGACACCAATCAAGGTTAATATAACCAACTTGCCAGCTAAGAATGTATTCGTTCGTGGCAAGCGTGGCGTAGAGGCAGGTTTCAAAAAAGCGGTAGTCTTTTTGAAAAAAGGCGACTCAATAAAACTAGCATAGAAATAGTATGAAAACATATCGCCCTACAACACCATCACAACGCAAGGCAGTTAATGTCGTGTATCGTGGTGTTATAACAACAAATGAGCCACACAAACCTCTTACACGAGGATTCCGTCGTGGATCTGGACGCAATGCATTTGGACGCATTACTACTCGCCACAAAGGTGGAGGTCACAAGAGATCATATCGTGAGATTGATTGGAAATATACAAAATTAGACATTCCTGCAAAGGTTCAGTCTGTTGAGTATGATCCAAACAGATCAGGATTCATCGGTCTAGTTGCTTATCGCGACGGACACAAGGCCTACACACTATTACCAAAATCAGTTAAAGTTGGAGACACTTTTATCGTTAGTGAAAAAGCAGACCTAATACCAGGTAACCGTCTAATGTTACGCAATATTCCAGTAGGAACATTTGTGTACAATGTTGAGGTTAAGCCAGGAAGTGGTGCTAAGCTAGTACGTTCAGCAGGTAATTATGCTGAAGTAGTAGCTCACAACGATGGTTACGCTCAGATCAAGTTACCTTCTACTGAGATTCGCATGATACCAGATCATGCATTTGCTTCACTTGGTGAAGTTTCAAATGGTGAGCATCATCTTAAGAATCTTGGTAAAGCTGGTCGCAACAGATGGTTAGGAGTTCGTCCTACTACTCGTGCATCAGTGATGAACCCAGTAGATCACCCATACGGTGGAGGTGAAGGTAAACAACGTCGTGGTACTAAGAGACCTAAGACTAAATGGGGCAAGACTACAGGTGGTCACAAGACTCGTACTCCAAAGAAATACTCGAACGTACACATTGTGTCACGTAGGTCGACAGGTATTCGTAACAAGCAGTCTAAACTATAATCATTATGTCTAGATCATCAATAAAAGGTCCATATGTAGACGAAAGAGTTCTTAAAAAAGTTCTCGGCAAAAAACCAGAAGATACAGGTGTAATCAAAACTTGGTCTCGTGGTTGCGACATCTCTCCTGAGATGGTTGGGTTTACATTTGGAGTTCACAATGGCCGCACACATACTGAGGTATTCGTTACCGAGGACATGGTAGGTCACAAATTAGGTGAGTTTAGCCCAACACGCAAATTCATCCGTCATGGAGGTAAGATGCAAAAAGAGCTCGATCAGAAGAAGAAACAAGCCGAGATCGATGCAGCAAAAGCAGCAAAAACTACCGGTGACGCTAAGAAGAAATAAAGATTATGAAAGCAACACTTAAAAACTATCGCCAATCTCCTCGCAAGGTTCGCTTGCTAGCGACTCTCATACAGGGGAAACGTGCTGATATTGCAAAAGTACAACTTGAGAACTTCATCAAACGTGGTTCTCTTCCTATGAAGAAGTTACTTGATTCAGCAATAGCTAATTCAGGTAAAAAAGCAGAGGAGCTAGTTGTAAAAAGTGCACGTGTAGACAAGGCTCTTGTTATGAAGAGATTCATGCCTCGTGCATTTGGTCGAGCATCACAAATACTTAAAAAGAGTTCACACATTGTGATCGAGCTCGCAGATAAAAAATAATATGACACACGTTGTAAATCCATTCTCACATCGTCTTGGTGTTATCCGTGACTGGCGCAGTCGCTGGTATGTCAAAAAGGATGAGTATGTTAACTCGCTTCGCGGCGACGTTCTACTCCGCCAGTTTTTGGCTAAGCGTCTACGTGGTATGTATGTTGCGGACATCATTATGGAGCGTGGCAAAGACACATTCCGTATTGCTGTACACACATCACGCCCTGGTATGCTTATCGGTAGATCAGGAGAAGGTGTAGAGAAGTTACGTAAGGACATTGAAAAAGAAGCTAAACGTAAAAAGATTAGCCTTCCAAAGAATTTCAAATTAGACATCATTGAGGTTACTTCGCCTGAAGCTTCAGCTGCAATAGTTGGTGCTATGGTGGCAGAAGGAATCGAGAAACGTCTACCTTTCCGCAGAGTTCTAAAGACTACTGTTGAAAAGGCTATGATGAATCGTGATGTAAAAGGAATTCGTATCGCTGTATCTGGCCGTCTTGGCGGAGCTGATATGGCACGTCGCGAGGAGATGCGTCGTGGTAATGTACCACTACAAACACTTCGTGCCGATGTTGATTTTGCAAAAGAAAGAGCAAACATGACATATGGTGTTATTGGTATCAAGGTATGGATATACCGTGGTATGAAGTTCGATACTAATAATACTAAAATTAACAAAACAAAATAAACGCGTATGTTATTTCCTAAAAAAGTTAAACACAGAAAATGGCAAACAGGACGTCTCTCTGAGGCTCGTCTTGCTCGCCCTGAGACAAAAGGAATCGATATTTCTTTTGGATCATTCGCACTAAAAGCGGAAACACCTGCGCGCGTGCTTTCAAATCAAATCGAAGCTGCTCGTCGTGCCATGACTCGTAAAGCTGGCAAGACTGCGCAGATTTGGATTCGTATTTTCCCTGATCGTCCTATTACTCAAAAGGCCGCTGAGGTACCGATGGGTAAAGGTAAGGGAGATCCGAAAGCGTTTTGTTTTGAGGTTCGTCCAGGTCGTGTATTATTTGAAATTGACGGTGTTAGTGAAGAGATCGCTCGCGAAGCTCTTCGTAAGGCTGGAACAAAGCTTCCAATCAAAACACGTATCGTCGCTCGTTAATCCTAAACACTATGCAAACAACAGTAAATAAAAAGAAAATCAAAGGTGTGGTGGTGAGCGACAAGATGGACAAGACAGTTGTTGTCAAAGTCGATCGCTACGTTAAACATCCAAAATATGGCAAATTCTACACTATCTCTAAACGCTACAAGGCTCATGATGAGAAGAATGAGTACGCGGTAGGAGAGGTCGTTATTATCGAAGAGACTCGCCCAATTTCAAAAGATAAAACTTTTGTGGTTGTAGCGAAAGCATAAATATATGATACAAGCAGGTACAAATGTAAAAATCACTGACAACTCAGGAGCAAAGATGGGCCGCGTGTTCAAGGTTCTAAAAGGATCTAAGCGCCGCTATGCCAGAGTAGGTGACATAGTAGTACTGTCTATCAAGTCAGCTGAGCCTCGCAAAGCTGTTAAGAAGAAAGATGTAGTATACGGTCTTGTTGTAAGACAAGTTCAACCACTACGTCGTGCAGACGGATCATATATTCGTTTCGATGATAACGCAGTAGTAATTATAGACAAAAATAAACTTGAGCCAAAGGCAGGGCGTGTGTTCGGTCCTATTCCAAAAGAGATATCTGAAACAGGAATAGAAGGATACAAGAAGATCTCGTCTCTAGCTCCAGAGGTAATGTAACACAATATGCAAACTCTACATGTTAAAAAAGGAGATAAGGTAAAAGTTATTTCTGGCAAAGATAAAAACAAAGAAGGTGTAATAGTGCGCGCATTACCATCTAAGGGTCAAGTTGTTGTTGAAGGTGTGAATATGTTCAAAAAACATAAACGCTCTCAGAAACAAGGGCAAAAAGGCTCAATAGTTGAAGTCGCAATGCCAATCTTTGTAAATAAAGTAAAAAAGATTTAAGCTTTAAAAAGCAAGAATCAAAACAAAAGGCCGCCCGCTTCGCGGGCGGCCTTTTGTTTTGTGTTACACTGTTCCGATGTCTAAAAAACTTAATGTCAAAAAGTTTCTCGTGTCTATTAACGAGAATGCTGTATTAGAAAACTTTTTTAAATCTTGCAACGCTACCGATGTTCCATTCTTAGAAAAAGAAATGGACAATAAAAACAAAGAGGAGCTTCTAATGGCTTATTATAAAAGTTTAGATGCAGATATTAGATTGGATGCGCTGGAGAAGATGAGTGTCATCAATGTTGTGGCTAATAAAAATGGAATCAAATACATCAAAGAGTATTTAGAAAAAGATAATTACAAGCCACTCGACATAATGGCTGAGACAATAGTAGAAAAAGCGATCGCTTTTTATATTGAACACCAAGACAAATGGTCTCATATTTATATGGTGTGTAAAATGCTCAAGACTTCTGGTTACAAGCGTTTTGAATCAGTAGAAAAAAATATTTTTAATACAACAGACAGAGATGCAGAATTCGTAGAGGCGATAACTGAACATTTGGTTAACAATAATGACGCCAAGAATATATCAGTTAATACTGACACCTTTGAGGGTAATTTTTACACAGAGCTAGTTTTCCAAGACGCGCCTGAGATGGAGGAGGATATGAATGATAACAAATTATCAGCCAGAGTTCGTCGCAAGACAAGAAGTATTTATTTTGTTTATATACCGAGCAGCAAGATGTTACTACTCAAGGCTACTGGTAATGCTGAGGAGCAGTATTATTATGCTGATACATATTCGCGTGTGTATTTAGATTTTAATTTACCTCCACATCAGTACTCATACGACCTGAGCAAATTCATAAGCGAGGACACTCTGCAGCCATTCAAGAATTCTCCCGAAGTTGTTTCTTGGAAGGTTGTCTCTGCCAGTCTCTATCGCGCTGCTACAAAAGATTCAATAGTCATGAATTTTAATCCAAAGAATGAATTAGAAGGTATGTCTGCCTTGGAGGAGAGTATGAATAATTTTAATTTAAAAGAAATAGGACTAAGTATTAATAAGATCAAGTTACAAATGGTTGTGAAGGATGAGAACAGTAAAAAAGGTGAATCCAAAGTCGGCTTCACAATAGAGGAAGGCAAGAGTTCTCTTAATTATATTAAACCAGAACACAGAGTGGTTAACAAAATACTCGAGTC
>CAZGVC010000015.1:5691-10521 GCA_964529065.1 uncultured Candidatus Saccharibacteria bacterium | reverse complement strand
CTTGGACCTTCTTCTGCGGACACTCTTAACTCTGCAAACAGTGGAATTATGATTAATCAACAAGGAACAGGTAGCTTGTTACAACTTCAACAAGGAGGCATAGATAAATTCATTGTTGCTAACACTGGAGGATTAACAATTAATGGTGCCACCTCTAACATTGTCAGATCAACTACAGCTGATTTTGCACTAGGTACGGTTGGTGCCAATCTAACCAATTCTAATGGTCGTCTAGAATTATCAGACGGTACAGTTCCAAATTCAGGTAAAGGTACAGTTACAACGGCAGGTCAAGTTACAACCTCTGCAACTATTGGAGCTGGAGCATTGGCTATCACTCGTCAAGATGGTATGTACCTTATCATTCGTGGTGGATCTGGTACTGGTATGGATATATATAACTCACTAGCTGCTACAACATCTGCGTCTGCGCAAGTGTTAACTGGTAATGCTGCAGCTGGAGCATTAGCCCTCCCTCGTCCAGATGGTAGGTATCTTGTTATTCATGGCGGAGGTCTTACAACATCAACATTGGTTGACCCACAAGGATCAACTGCTGCTGTCGCGGGGCCTGCTGTTGTTGCGTCTAACGCTGGTACTGTTGCATTCAAACGTTTCGACGGAAGATTCATATTTACAAATGGTGGGGCTGCAACTACTCAGATATATGATATGGTGGCTAATACATTTACAACTGGACCAACATTCACGGGGCCATCTGGAGCTGGCGCATTATGGCTAGCTCGTCCAGATGGTCAGGCCCTACTTGTAATTGGAGGCGCGTCAGGTAACACACAACTTTATAATCAATCATCAGGAGGAGCTAACATTGGCGCATTCACAGCTGGACCAACACTCGGTACAGGTTGTGAGATCAACGGTGCCGGTTCGGTGGCTCTTCGTCGTCAAGACGGTAAATATGTAGTGTTGTCTAAGGCTAACGCTTCTAGTATTTACGATCCATTTGCTAACACATTCACATGTTCTACAACTAACGGACCAGCTGTTGCTCTTGGTGATGGTGCACACGCTATACCAATGCAGAACGGTAACTTCTTGATTATTGTTGGTGGTGCGTCTACTGCATCTTATGTTTACAATCCATTCAACGATACATATACATCACACGGAACAGCCCTTAATACAATCACAACAGGTTCATTCTCAGTTATGAATCTTGATGGTACATGGCAAATATTCTCAGGAGGTGGTACTGGATCAACTAAGTTCGACACAGGTCTTCCTATGACTGGATCAACAGCACTTTACACTTCTGAGGATATCTCATCGACAGCACTCAGTCCTCGTTCAACTATCAAGTGGACTGCACAGTATGAGGCAGCGTATGTTGGAGGTAACAGCTCATCACCAAGCACCAACTCAGCATACTCAACATTGCAATTCGCTGTCCGTACAGCAACATCAACAGCAGCCCTCTCTTACCCTACTGTGTCTGATCGTGAGATATTAGCTTCCGGAGATCTATTACGTGCTAGCACAACAGACCAAGCGGTAAGAATCAAGGTTCAATTCAGTCGCACTATACCTAAGAAGATTGTTGATGAGCGTGGCACATGGAGTGGTAACGGTTCAACAGTTACAAGACTAGATTACACGACACCAACTTTGTTTGATATTTCCATTGATAACGGTGCAGCTCTTCACAAAGGGTTGGCTGACTTCGCCCTTCCTAACGCGGCATTTAATGGTACGCAGTCGGAGAACTCGGGACCTGTTACTACACGTGCCGAGGCTAATGCTGCAGGTATACAACTTCCTTATGGTCGCTTACCGGCTACTACGATGATCTCGGCACCTCTTGTTTATTATATGGGTCTATCTTCTGCTGCTCATCCTGCTATTCCTCAGGCTCAGACTAACGAGGGTACAATAGTAATACAGAGACAGAACAAGACATTTGTGGTTATTGCCTCATTGTCTACACCGGATGCTAATGCTGCTATTTATGATCCAGCAACACAAACATTCACTGCGCAGTCTGGTTCTAATATTCCTACAGCAGCAAATGGTCTCGGTGGATTCGCGGTTAAGCGCCCTGATGGTAAGTTCCTGGTGGTTCTAGGTAACTCAACTAATGCGACTAACATATATGACCCTACAGCTAACACATTTTCAGCCGGGCCAAATCTTTCTGGAAACGCTAACACCGGAGCCTCAGCAATACCTAATAATGACGGAACATTCACTATTGTTCACGGTGGAGGTCTGACAACATCATCTATTTATGATCCTGTTCGTAATACTGTGATAGCTGGTCCGACATTAACAACTGCTGCGAATTGTGGATTCTCTGCTACGCCTCTTCAGAACGGAAATTACAAAGTAATTGTTGGTGCTGCATTTGGTGCTGCCGGTGTTACAACTGCTATGACTTATAATCCAAATACAAAAGTCTTCAGTGCGGGTACTGCTATGACAACAGCAATGGGTTGTGGGTCATTTACATTCCAGCGCCCTGACGGGTTCTGGCTTGCTGTTGCGGCGGCATCTACTACTGCGACTAACATTATTAACCCAATAGACGGAACAACAATAGCGGGTCCCGCCCTGAGTGCTGCCGCATATAGTGGTGCACATGTTATTCCTCGCGCGGACAATACCTTCTTAATTGTTCATGCTTCTTCAACGACACAGTTATCGTCGATCTATATACCACAAGGAGGTACATATGGTATTGGTACAGGTATTGGTGCTATGGCTGCTGGTCCTACAATGTCTACAACATTTGGTCGTGGTGCGGTATCATTCCAACGCCCTGATGGTAAATGGGTAATGATTATTGGAGGTGCGTCTAGCTCGGTGAACATTATTGATACTGGTTGGTATGCGGATGGTCAATACCTGTCTGAGCAGATGTCTGTACCGTCATTGGCTGCTAACTCGATACTTGAGTGGAAGCAAACACAAGACAACTTCGTCCGTATGGAAGTCCGTGCAACAACATCGCAAGCCGCATTAGCTATAACGCCTTATAAGACAATGGCAGTTAGTGGTTCGTCTATTGAAAACAGTGGTGGTGAGACATGGGCACAAGTTGTTATTAACTTCCGTCGTGACTTCCCAACATATGGAGCATTACCTGACGTATATAACTCAGGTGGAGGTAGGGTCTATCCAATACGTAACATCTCGCTGCCTACTGTTACTGAGTACAAGATTAATAATGGTACTGACTTAATGTCATTACAAAATAATGGATTGAATGTAATGCGTGTCACAACGTCAGGTAATGTATACACAGCAGCAAATGGTGGATTCTACTCAGGAGGTGCGGACCTCGCGGAGCGCTATTCATCTAAAGATTATCTTGAACCAGGAGACGTAGTTGTATCTGATTACATGATTAATCATGGTGTTAAGAAGTCAACAGGTGCATATCAAGAAGGAATGTTAGGAGTTGTCTCAACAGCACCTGGATTCGTAGCTGGTGCATTCACCGAGGATTCTTATCCTATTGCCCTTGTGGGTCGTGTACCAGTTAAGGTGTCTACTGAGAATGGTTCAATCAAGGCTGGTGATTACTTAACATCTGCGTCTATTCCAGGTTATGCGATGAAGGCAACATATGCAGGACGTGTTATAGGTAAAGCTATGGAGGACTTAAACGAGACAAATATGAAGCCGTGCCCGGGAGTAGCAGCTGGACTACGTGGTAATGTTAAATGTGGAACAGTTATGATGTTTGTAACTCTTGTTGATTATAAAGGTGGATCAATACAAGTTGCTATGGATGAGTGGTCATCGATACGTGATAACAATGTATCACTTGCTAGTGATAATGGATTGGATGTTAATGGCCTATCAGACACCGGAGTTCTTGCGAACGGCAGCTCAACACCAATTAGTATCGGATTCGGAGAGGCCGTTACATCACATGACAAAGACGTGCTTAACTTCTTGAAACAATTAAAAGCTGAGAAGGAGGCGAATCTAAATGGTCAGTCAGATGTATTCGCTCAGAATGTTCATGTTATATCTGAGATTATAGCTCCTAAGATAGTTACTGACATAATCGCCGCTCGCGAGGCACACATTACAAATATCTCTGGATTCCAAGTTAATACTGAGAACTTAACAGCAAGAAATATTAAGACTGAAGCACTCGAGTCAATGACTGGTGATGTAGGATTTAGATTCACAGCAGATGGAAGAATGGTTATGTACACCAAAGCAACCAGCACAGCTACTAGTACAGTATTAGTAAACGCAACAAGTACTGATGAGTTCGCTACAACCACAGCAACATCAACAGATGTGTCTGCTACTGGAACAGCAACTACAACTGATTTATCAGCAACAAGCTCAGATTCAATATTCTTAGGATTAGGCGAAGGTGAAGTTATGTCATTCGATATGTCTGGTAATGCATTCTTCGCTGGAGAGTTAGTTGCAAAAGAGATTAAGACAGAGTCACTCAAGGTCACAGGACAAACAGTGCTTGGTGGAGGACTTATGGTTAATACAATCGGTAGTGATGACTCGGTGTTACAACTCCTAGGAGATGTGGAATTCTTTGGAAGACCATATTTCAATCGTGATATGGGTGGAACTGCAATAATCAAGAAGGATGCCAAAGCGGTTGAGATTATCTTCGACAAGGAATATATTGAGGCTCCGTCAGTGGTAGCATCAATATCATTCGCAGATGAGGCTACTACAACTCTTGAAGCCAAACAGTCAGCAGTGTTCGACAATGATCTTAAGTTCGTAGTTACAAAGAGAACAACAAAAGGATTTGTAATTCTACTCAACAAGCCGGCAACTAATGATGTAACATTTATGTGGATGGCCCTCGCGATTAAGAATGCT
>CAZGVC010000015.1:2196-5591 GCA_964529065.1 uncultured Candidatus Saccharibacteria bacterium | reverse complement strand
AAAACAATTATAAAAATATTATTCTTAATAGTATTAATATTGGCAGGGTTGCTTGTTTATAAGGTGTATATAGAAAAACAACAACCACAAGTCAGCTACACCGATTTGGCTAAACAAGAAAGAGAAGAGGTGATAGCAAAAGTCGGGTCTCATATAGTTCTGCCGAATAATGAGATACCAACATTAGCTACGGTCTCAGACGCTAGTCAGCTCAAGCAATATCCATTCTTCCAGAATGCGGCGACGGGGGACAAAGTGCTGATATATAGCCAATCTAAAAAGGCCATCTTATACAGACCAAGTGAAGACAAAATAGTAGAAATAGCCCCCGTGATGTCCAAGCCGACAACCGATACAAGTCAAACTCAAACCCAATCACAAAACTTAACAAAAACTAATTCAACATCAACTAAAAAATAATAATATGAAAATCAAAAAACCACTCAAAATAATAATTGTAATTATAATATCCGGCTTTCTTATTGGTGGAGGTTATTATGCTGCGACAAAACTTGTAAATAATAAGTCTGACTCTCAAAAAGAATTAGATGAGACAGTCAAAAGTGTTGGCAAGTTGATGTATTTACCTGAGGATGAGGTGCCGACACTGGCAACTGTGACTGATGTTAATAAGCTAGAAGGGCAGCCGTTCTTTGCTCGTGCGCAGACAGGTGACAAAATATTAATATACACCAACAATCAGAAAATAGTTCTCTACAGTCCTAAGACAAACAAAATAGTAGAGGTTGGCGCTCTTAATCTAAATCAAAATAGACAGTAAAATGAAAAAATTATTAAAATACAAAATAATATTCACATACTCAATCATTTTGGTTATAGTATTTGTTGCTGGCTTTGCGTTGAGCAGGATGCTGGATGAAGGTAGTTCTACTTCGGAGTTACGTTCTAATACATCCGAAGGTCTAACTAATCAACTTTTGGAATGCGAGTTAGGTAAAGACACCATTGCGTCACGTAAGTTAGACTTCTCGGAAGATCTAAAAGATGTTGTTGCTGACTTAAAAGAGAAAAATAAGATAAAAGATATTTCTGTATATTTTAGAGATTTAAATAATGGTCCAGTAATAGACATTGATGCCGCTGGCCAATTCTCACCGGCAAGTCTTTTAAAAGTTCCTATTTTGATTGCTTATTTGAAATGGTCAGAAGATGAGGAAGGTGTTTTATCTAAAGAGATAAAGTTTGAGAAAGTTGTAGATGTAGGATATCAGCAAAAATTTGCTCCAACAGTAGACATGACCCTAGGCAAATCTTACTCAGTAAAAGAGTTACTTGAGCAGATGACAATCTACTCAGACAACCAGGCTTTGGTTTTGTTGTATGACAGATTGCCTCCAAAATATCTAAAAGATTTGTATACACTGCTTGGAGTTGACCCAGATATTGCAGTAGACGCCAGCAAGACTCTTAGTATAGAGAAATATTCCATTTTTTTCAGAGTTCTCTTCAACGCATCCTATCTTTCTAGAAATAATTCAGAATATGCGTTAACTCTGCTATCTAGAACTACATTTGATCAAGGTATTAGAAGTTCTGCTCCGGGTAGTATAACTGTTGCTCATAAATTTGGAGAAAGAAAGTCTTATGGCGACATACAACAATTCCATGATTGCGGAATTGTATATTATCCGAATCATCCATATTTATTGTGCGTGATGACCAGGGGGCAAGAAGTTACTAGTTTAATAGACACAATAAAACAAACTTCTGATTTTGTTTACTCTATTATCGATAAACAATATTCTAACAAATAGCATGAAAGTCCTAAGAAAAATATTTAAAACCAAGAAAAAACTCCGACTGGCCATGGCTTTTTCTATGCTAGGGCTATTGTTAGTTGTCACAGCAAGCGCTGTTTACGGGTTATCTATGATAGCAAGGGCCGGTATTGATTACGCCACTAGCCAGGATTCTTCGAATTATGATCTTATAAAGAAAATATCTAAACAGGTGGATTTACCAAAAGAGGATATTAAGATTTTTATGAAAGTAAAAGATGAGAACAGCTTACAGCTAGAGTCAGACTTTTACAAAGACGTCAAAAAGGATGATTATGTCATAATCTATCCTTCGCTTGCGATTATATACGACGCCAACAAAGACCTTGTTTTAAAGACCGCAAACCTGAAACAATAATAACTATGTCGACGAGGAGACATTAAACAGCTATACTTAAAATATTATGAAAAAACTATTACTTACACTTATCAGCTCATTATCAATATTATCAGCTATTTCATTTGCTACGGCTCAAGTTAAGCAGGCGTCTCAATATGCAAAAATTGAGACAACTGAGGTTGGTGCACCTGTGGTTGGTAATGCAACAGAGCTAAGTTACACATGTAGCGGAGCGACAAACATGAGGATTACAAAGTCTTACACATACAATAATATTCCCGTTGAAATATTCAACATGAATATACCTTCGACCGTTGTTTTTCGAAGATTTCTACCAGCAGAATTAGGCACTAAATACGATTTGTTGTGTAGCACTGAGAGTAAATTTGTGATGACAGATAGTTATAAGACACCAGACTATTTACCTCAAGGTATAACAATTTCGGCAGACAAGACCACTCTCAACAAAGGCGAGACTGTGACAGTAAAAGTTCAATCATTTTTAAATGGTACATTTGATTCTTGTGATGTATATTTTGATTCAAACAAGGTTGCTTCTTTGACTGGGCCGATGAATTCAATGACTTACTCTCGTGAATATATGTCAATGGGCGCTGGTTATCATAATGTTTATTATAAATGTAGCTATATAAATAACTCTATAGGAAAAGCCACCGCTGACAGTAATAATATTCTTATAAAGAGAAATGCTGATCCAACACCAGATCCAACAGCGTGTACCACTGTATACAAGCCAGTATGTGGGCAACCTAAAATGCCAATCTGTACAAAAGACATGGCTTGTCCTCAGGTTATGCCAACACCTAAAACATATTCGAACAAGTGCGAATTAGACAGGGTCGGTGCCACATATCTTTACGACGGCGTATGTACATCTGATGAGGTTCCTGCGATTACAGCTTGCCCAACAGGAACATTTAATTTGAAAGACACATGTCAGTGTCCAACAGGCCAAGTTTTAACTAGGGTTGGTCAGGATTCAACTGGTAGGGATTTGTATTCGTGTTTATCAAAGGCACCAGTGGTTACAATTTGTCCAACAGGGGTGTTTACTAACAGTGATTGTACTTGTCAGAATGGTCAGCAGCCAACAGCTATCCCTTCTGGAACACGTATACAACAGTTCACATGTGATGTTAAGGATACCGCTTGTACCGACGTATACAAGCCAGTATGTGGTCAACCTAAAATGCCAATCTGTACAAAAGACATGGCTTGTCCTCAGGTTATGCCAA
>CAZGVC010000015.1:0-2096 GCA_964529065.1 uncultured Candidatus Saccharibacteria bacterium | reverse complement strand
CATATTCGAACAAGTGCGAATTAGACAGGGTCGGTGCCACATATCTTTACGACGGAACTTGTGACGGAGCTAAGACTAACTTGATACAAAAATCCAGCACAACACCACCAACTATACCCAATATACCTAATAATAATGATGTAGATAATGGTGATGATAATAATACAGGAGGCGTATGTGTTAGCTTAACAGCTAATATGAGATTTAGATCACGTGACAACTCAACAGGTGGCGAGGTTTCTAAACTTCAAAACTTCTTAATATCATCTGGTTACTTGACTGGCTCTGCAACAGGATACTTTGGCAATGCGACCCAAGCGGCAGTTAAGAGCTATCAAGCAGCTAATGGTCTCGCTGTCAGTGGTATAGTAGGACAATACACAAGAGCTAAAATAGTTGATAGTTGTTCTAACTCTAATTCAGCTGTTGATGAGCCATTACCACTTGGATTACCATATTCAACTTCTACTTCTCTACAACCTAAAGCTGATGTAATAACTCAGATAGATATGAGGTCATTGAGTGGCGGCTTCATAGTGTCTCCAGTTAAGGTAACTAATGGCGTGAAGATGACGGCTGAGTTCAAGACTAATGACTTCCGTTTTGATGGGCAATATTATATAAGGTTAATGTACAAGAATTCTTCTAAACAATGTATCCTAACAGGAAGTTTCCAGCCAATAGCCAACAAGACCTATAAGATAGAAAGAACATCTGAATCGGCTTGTATATTGGGTGGGAATATTGGCGATTTGTCTAATGTTGATTACTTTGAGATTGCCAAGCAATAGGAGTCAGATATTGTATAAATATAGGCTTGCAAAATAAATACGGACGTGTTAGAATCTGATTCACGTTCGTTGACAATTCAAATAAAAAGTCAGGACCTTATAAAAGAGGGGTCCTGAACTATGCATATACAAATCTTTTGTTCCACTTTCTATTTTAAGAGTTTGATCCTAGCTCAGGATGAACGCTGGCGGTGTGGATAAGGCATGCAAGTCGAACGGGACTAATCACATGGAAATGCAAAGCAAGTTTGAGTAGCAATACGATGGCAAGCGATGTATGGAAAAGTGACAGTCTAGTGGCAAACGAGGTAGTAATACATAGGAACTTCCCCCGAAGTCTCGAATAGCCCACCGAAAGGTGGAGTAATACGAGATGGTCCGGTAACGGTAAAGATTTATCGCTTCGGGAGCGGCTTGTGCAATATCAGCTAGTTGGTAGTGTAATGGACTACCAAGGCTATGACGTTTAGGAGAGCTGAGAGGCTGACCTCCACCGATGGGACTGAGACACGGCCCATACACCTACGGGTGGCTGCAGTCGAGAATCTTCCGCAATGGGCGAAAGCCTGACGGAGCGACACCGCGTGATGGATGAAGTGCTTCGGTATGTAAACATCTTTTATGAGGGAAGAAGTATATTGACGGTACCTCATGAATAAGGACCTGCCAAACTCGTGCCAGCAGCAGCGGTAATACGAGTGGTCCAAGCGTTATCCGGAATTATTGGGCGTAAAGAGTGCGTAGGTGGATTTATTAGTCAGTTGTTTAACCCATGGGCTCAACCTGTGGATTGCAACTGAAACGGTAAATCTTGAGTATGTTAGGGGTGTGCGGAACTCATAGTGTAGGGGTGAAATCCGTTGATATTATGGGGAACACCAAAAGCGAAGGCAGCACACTGGAACATTACTGACACTGAGGCACGAAAGCGTGGGTAGCGAATGGGATTAGATACCCCAGTAGTCCACGCCCTAAACGTTGCAGACTCGCTATTTAGAGTATCGACCCTCAAAGTGGCTAAGCTAACGCGGTAAGTCTGCCGCCTGGGAAGTACGACCGCAAGCTTAAAACTCAAAGGAATAGACGGGGAGACGCACAAGCAGTGGATTATGTGGTTTAATTCGACGGTAAACGAAGAACCTCACCAGGATTTGAAACTAAGGAGAAAGGTCTAGAAATAGATCCCTCGCAAGACCCCTTAGCAGGTGATGCATGGCCGTCGTCAGTTCGTGGTTTGAACTGTTCCCTTCAGTGGGGTAACGAACGCAACCCTCGTCGTGTGTTACAAGTGTCACACGAGACTGC
>CAZGVC010000014.1:10466-11940 GCA_964529065.1 uncultured Candidatus Saccharibacteria bacterium | reverse complement strand
AGATTTTGCAATTTTATTTTTATCAGCAGTCTGATCTTTGATTGCTTTGATAGTTTTATTTTTCTTATTAGAAAACTTTTTCTCTTGCTCACATGTAAATGTTTCTGTTGTTGTGGCAACTTCATCATTGTTGTTCTCGTCTTGCTCACTTGTTGTTGCCTGCACAGCAGACTTCATCATTAGTTGCGCCTTAGGTTGGTCCTCTTTCTCTCTTTGAGGGGCAGGCACTTGAGATTTAATTTCTATTTGGATCTTAACAGAAGACTCTTTTACGAAAATACTTTTTATTTGGTCTAGAAAAGACTTCTCTTCCGCCGCAAAAGATACACCCATCATTGTTCCAGTTATTAAAATTGTAGCAAGTGTTTTCTTCATATTTTTAAAAATCATTATCATTTTTTATATTAAAACTCTGCACCGAGTCCAAAGTATTAAGTGTCTCAACTTTTTCATTTGGTTGATTCACAGCAACTTTCATTGTTGCCGCTTGAGGGAGGGTTTCATTATTATTCCCTGGAACAACACTAACTACAAGCAGAACTAATGCCGCAAAAGAAACAGATGCAAAACTCCAAAACATAAAAGGTGAGCGTCTAGCAGGAACATATCTAGGCTTCGCTTCTATTTTTGATAACAGAACAGCAAAGTCATCACGGCTAGGTGTCGTGTTTTGCTTTTCTTCTTCAAAATAGTTTTTAATTTTTTGCATATTTTTCTTTGTATAAGTTGCGTAATTTTCTCAATGCCCTAGATTCGATTTGTCTTATGTTTTCTGCTGTCTTCTCCAAAGCTTCGGCTATTGTTTCGGTGTCTAGGTCTGAGACATATCTCATATTGAGAACATTTTGCTGATCTTCATTGAGATATTGGAACAGGTCTTTTATCTCAGCTACATCAGCCTCAAAATCTAACACATCTTGTATGTCGTCAGCCTCATCAGCTATGAATTCATCTGCATCTTCGGGTAGCTGGACACTGGACTTCTTCTTGGAGTCATTAATCATGAGCCTTGTGGCTATCATCATCAGGTAGCTTTTTGGATGAATTTTGGCTTCATATGTATCCATAGAGTTATACCAACGAACGAATACATCCTGACAAATATCAAGAGTTTTCTCTTTGTCTCTAGATCTGGAAAGTACGAATCTATACAAGGGTGTATACAACTCGTTATAAAGCTCTCCAAAGGCGTTTTTGTCCCCATTTTTCGCCTTTTCTATTAGCTCGAATGTATCCATCCCTGTATTATATAACAGAAATAGGAAAAATTTGTGACAGTTTTAATTGTTATTAGATTCTATTCCTGGCAAATTGCCTTTTGCGAGGAATTCTAACATTGCTCCGCCAGACAGAGATATATAAGAGCAAGTAAAATAAGGGTATTTTTCAAGCACTGTTAATGTGTCCCCTCCGCCCAGGACTATGTTTTTGTCTTTTTTGCCGTCCAAAATATGAATAAGCGCCTCTGTTCCAG
>CAZGVC010000014.1:7718-10366 GCA_964529065.1 uncultured Candidatus Saccharibacteria bacterium | reverse complement strand
GTCGAGATACTTGCGTCTATTCTTTTTGTAGAGCGGAGACCTCCTCCATCCCACACAGGTTCATTGAGGTCTGCACGCAGAAGTACTTTGGAATTTTTAATTTGTTCAAATTCAACTTTCATTAATTTTAGTTTAGCATTATTGAGTATTAAATATCTGTGTAAAAGAAAAGGCAAAAGAAAAGGGTTGGGTATCGCGAAGCGATACCCAACCCTAAGGCTTACCAATTTACCAACACCACCCATTGTTATCTTTGTACGGAACAAATAGATTGCGGTGATTGATTGAGAAGTTGGTCGTCGAGAAGGCATTCAGATGTTCTCCGAGCAAGCTCGAGTGCTGGTCAGACATAAACCCAACCGTTGCGTGCGAGGTCCAAGACTTTTCAGCTAAGGGGTAGTTGTAACCCATAAGCGTCAGAGTCTCGACTATTTTGTCGCGAGCTTGATTCAGCTTGCCACTGGGGTCATTTACCTTCACGGTTAAGTAGCAGACCCCAGAATGCCGGAGTAGATGATACTCACTTGCTACTAGGTTAATGCCACGAGATGCAATCTCGTAGCACGTTTGCCGCAAGGCTAGCTGTACCCTACTTGTCTCCACCAGATTCATTTCTAGTGGAGGAATGAGGGTGATGTGCATCGGGCTGCTTGGAGTTTCAAATGAAGCAATTCCGAGTGAAGCAAAATGCTTACGTGCGGCGTCGAGCTTGCGCTCGACGCCGGTACCTTGCAGGTTAATGCCGACAAAGGCTTTCATACATCTATTGCCACTGTTTCGGTTTTGCCTGCGCCTTTCGGCAGCTTGGGAGTTACAAAGAACTCTTCGCGCTGGGTGTAGCTAACCCCATCGATCTCGGGTCGATCGGCGAGCATCGCTTCACGATTGAGCTCATATGTGACACGCACGTAACGCGCGAGACTCTCATCCTTCAGCATGCGAGCAATCAGCTTGCTTTCGTCGCCAGACACCTCTACCTTCGGCGTTGTCCAGCGCCAACCGAACACACCTGAGTCCGTCTTGATCGAGCGAGCCCGAGCGGTCAACTCTTCTTGTTTTGACTTTGCAAAAGCAAACAAAGAATTGAAGAAAGCGTCACGCTCGGCCACATGTGGCCGAAGGCTTTGCTCCAAATCTTTTTTGATTTGCTCGGCCTTTTCTTTTGCTTCTCGGATCTGGCGGTTGATCTCGAGCTGCTTTGTGATGATGCTAGCAATGAATCGCGTTGCCTCCACCAGAGAGGCTGGGACAAGGGTTAGGGACTTTTTAAGACGTGAGGGCATTTTATTCTCCTTCTCTTTTGTGTTGAATGATCAGGACTTTTCCTGTACTGAGAATATTCTCTTATATAAACAAACACTTGTACAAGTGTTGTCGAAACTCGACAAAAGTGTAATAATCAATAAATGAAAAGTAAATTAGACATAGATGAAGTATTGAGAACTATAGATGTGCCGGCTTCTGCTTGGCGTGTGTATAAGAGTCTCCTAAAAGAGGGAGAGGTTCTCCCGTCTACCCTGTCCAAATCACTCAACATGCCAAGAGCTAGTGTTTATGATCAACTGAGATATTTGAAAGATAGAGGGTTGGTTGTAGACAAAGACATAGATAACAAATCCTTCTACTCTGTGGCACCTCTAGAAGACATAGAAAGTATCCTGGAAGAAAATATTAAACACAATCAAAATATATTAAGAGATTTCAAGCTCGCCAAAAGTGATCTCAAATTAAAAGACACCAATCAAGCCAAGATCAGATTCTTTGAAACAAGAGAAAGTATAGAAAGGTCTCTTTATAATATGTTGTTCTCTAGGAATAAAATTATTTACTCTCTGTGGCCATATGATGAGATGTTAAAAGTTTTGAGTAGTAAAAAGTTAGAAGACTTGAATAACGAAAGGGTTACAAGAGGGATAAAGTTAAAAGTTATCTGGCCAAGTTCAGCTAAGAAAAATAAAAATCATATCTGGCAAAATAATGACAAATTAATAGACAGAAAGTATCTAGCGTCTGGCAAAGATTTTGAAATGGGTTACATTATCTGTGACAATAAAGTAATTTTTATTTCTAGTGACAGCGAGGGCTACGCATTCATTGTTGATTCAGAGGAATTCGCCAGAACGCAGCTGTTACATTTTAATGTTCTGTGGGATGGTGCGAAGTAAATTGTTATAATCAGTGTATGAAAAATGAATTACCTATTCTAGCCCTCTCTATTGCACTGATTGCTGATGTTGTCGAGTTCCTGGCGACGCCTATACTCGGATATTTTTTGGGAGCGATGCTGGATATATACCTTTATAGGTGGGCTACTAATTATCTTGGTTTAAATGATCAAAAAGACGCAAAAGCAGTTAAGGGTAAATTAAAAGATAAGATACACAAGTCACTCGTGTTTAGAATCTTGCTCGAGTTCGTACCCATCCTTAACTTCCTGCCCTTCTCTACAATCTTCGTCCTCCTCGCCTGGAGGGATAAGACCAAAGTGCTAGCACTTGACTAGAATAGGAATAAAGTGTAGAGTATACGCAGGATTGTGAGGGGTTTAAAGTGACAATCGTTACTACTTCTTGCAAAGGAGCCTAAGAGATGAATCATCTCAAAAAATTGTTCTGTTCCATCTTTCTGACCACTGTTGCGCTCGTTGC
>CAZGVC010000014.1:0-7618 GCA_964529065.1 uncultured Candidatus Saccharibacteria bacterium | reverse complement strand
GGCAAGCCGGGCAAAGCGAAAAAGTCGCGCCGCACTTCCTAACGGGCGGCGGCGTGGTGACGATGGGTCGCGCAAGCGACCCATCAAAAAAGGTTCCTCACGGAACCTTTTTCTTTTTATAATTATTATTTATTCAACTCATTAATTATCTTTGCGAATTCTTTTGCATTGGTTGAGGCGCGACCAACAAGCACCCCATCAACTCCCGCTTCTCGAACATAATCCCCTACACCATCACTAGTGATTGCACCACCGTATAGGACTTTTATTTTTTTAGCATTCTCAAGACCGAACAATTCAACCAGCGTGCGTCTTATATGTATTACAACTTCAAGTGTTTGTGATGCGCTCGCTGGACGAGGTGCCCCTATTGCCCACAATGGTTCATATGCAATTATAAGTTTTTCAGCCCCCCGCCTGTCTACATCCTTCAAGCTTTTTTCTAATTGTGTTTTTATAAAATCCAAATATTCTTCGTTGCCACGCCTCTCCTTCTCCCCTACGCAGATTATGGTTAAAAAGTTTTTAGCCAAAGACTCTTTTGCTCGAGCAGCTACAGATTCATCACTCTCCCCCACCTCTCTTCTTTCACTGTGGCCAAGTATTGTAAATTTTGCACCAGAGTTTTTTATCTGGTCCAATGTATTAGCACCAGTATGAGCCCCTTCACCACCCTGATCGAATGTCTGAGATCCGAAAATTGGTGCCCAATATTTTTCATTAACCATCTCCCCTATCATTGTAGTTGGTATAGCTAGCATATAGGTGTATTTGTCTTTTTCAAGATTTTGCCACACACCCTCCTGCAGAGCTTTCATTTCTTTTAAAGAGTTTATATAGGCTTTTGTGTTGCCTACTACTATTGGCGTAGTCATTACATGAGTGTGCTATAATAAGCTGCATATGTCAACGATTTTACATACATTAAAAACTTATAAATGGTGGGTTGTTATATCTGTTGCCCTGGTATCAGCAATTATTTTTGGTCTATCTGTCAGCGACAACAACAATAAGATCAACTCTATAAAGCCAACCAGGGAGCAGCTCGATTCAAAAGTCGAAGTATCTGGTACAGTTGAGGCCGCAAAAACATCAGATCTTAGTTTCGAGAGGTCTGGCGTAATTGCCAACATAAATGTAAAAGTTGGAGACAGAGTTCGCACAGGTCAAACACTTGCCTCTCTTTCTAGCGGCGAAGCATATGCCGCAGTACTTGAGGCTCGTGGATACCTGGATGCGCAACGCGCTAATTTGGCTCAATTGGAGGCCGGAGCAACTGAAGCCGAAAGGAATCTCAAGCAGCAAGCCCTAGATAATGCCAATGCTGATCTTAAGAATGCTAATGATCAGATTGCTGACACAGTAAGGAATACAAGCAATTCTCTTAGAGATATATTTGATTACAAGCTTGGCTCTTTCTTTAGAAAAGAGGGTGGTACATACAAGATGACGTTTAGTACTTGTGATCAGTCTTCTCAATTCGAATTAGAGTCACTTCGTTCAGGCTTTGATGTTATTACTGTATCAGATCTAGACAATGCTTATTCTTCAACTGTTTCAGTTAATAGCTTCGTTACTAAGATGAATGACTTCCTTTCTAGGACATGTGCCTTGTCAGACAACACTCTTTCTGACGAGAGAGCTACTGTATCAGGTGTAAAAACATCTATCTCTACAATATTCTCCGATATCGCTAGCAAGAAGTCTCTTGTTCAGACAGCAAAAAATGCTGTGACTCGTGCGCAGCGCGATTTAGATTTGACTTTGGCTGGTACAGATGCGAACAAGCTTGCTTCTGCTCGTGCGGCAGTCACACAAGCAGAGGCAAGACTTAGCTCTGCTCAAGCTTCTGCTGCGAAAAATTTGCTAGTTGCGCCATTTAATGGAGTTATCACAGCAGTGAACATTGAAAAAGGAGAGATATCTTCTGTAGCAAAAGCAGGAATATCTATGATCTCTGACTCAGCTTTTCAAATCAAAGCAAAAGTATCAGAGGTTGATATATCTAGTATTAAGATGCTTGCTAGCTCAACTGTCACTCTCGATGCATATGGTCCAGATGTAAAGTTCGACGCCATTGTTAGCAGTATAGATCC
The DNA here is from genome assembly GCA_964529065.1 of uncultured Candidatus Saccharibacteria bacterium. GTDB lineage: Bacteria > Patescibacteriota > Minisyncoccia > Phycocordibacterales > UBA5272 > JAUPVO01. The sequence goes on along the minus strand of CAZGVC010000014.1, from coordinate 5,522 downwards.
AGCAGCAACAGTAGATTCTGGTTCTCCTCGTTATGGTATAACTTTAACATTTGTTCAGAATGATGACAGAGTTAAAGCTGGCATGACAGCAAACGCAGACATAGTCACAGCTTCAAAAGACAGCACCCTCGTCCTACCTGCTTCATATGTACAAATCAAATCTGGTGGAGGGATAGTAAAAGTTGTAACTGCAACCGGAACAGAAGACAGAATTGTTAAAATAGGCTTGCGTGGATCAAACGGTAAAGTTGAAATATTAGAAGGTCTAACTGAGAATGACAGTGTCGCAGAGATAGCAAAAGATGGAACAGTTGTAAGATAGACGAGATAGATAAACCAATATAAAAGCGCCGGCGTAGCCGGCGCTTTTATATTCATCAATCTATTTAAGATCTCTTCTCTTGTGTACTGCGTGTAGTGTTGCTACCAAGCCACCGATAATTGCTAAGTTCTTAAGTGACATTATCACGTTAAGAGGATTCTCAAAGTTATTGTGGAACAATATTGTAGCCAAAGCTGTAAACGCTACTAATGTATATGCGCACAAGTCACGCTTGTAACCACCCCATACATACACAGCAGCAACTACAACCTCAATAAAAATTGTTAGACCTAGAACCACAGGAGTAACAGATCCTGTTCCAAGCACGCTGTCTATATAGCCAGAAGTAGCCTCGAATGTTCTAAGTTTATCTATACCAGCAAAAATAAATAATGCGCCAATAAAAAGTCTTGAGACAAAGTCCCAGTTAATTTTAAATGTTGTTGTGTTCATATGCCTACAAGTTTACTATGTAATAACTCGCTAGTACACCCGCGGTAGTAGCTCGCAGTGTATAAGTTGGTAAATGTATCAATCTAGCCCTACTGTTTTTGAATATTTCCAACTCCCCAGCTGTCCAGCCACCTTCAGGGCCGACCCAGGCATACATGTTATCTTTATTTTCTTCCACATTACTAGTTTCCCCTTCGGTGTGGAACAAGAGATGTTTACCTTCTAGGCGTATCACATCTTCAAGATTGCTTATTTCACTTAATGTAGGCAAGTCATTCCTTCCACTCTGCTCAACTGCTTCTATTATAATTTTTTCCAATCTTTCTTTATTTATAAGCTTTTTCTCAGATCTTTCGCTTAAAATTGGTATTATCTTACTCACCCCTATCTCTACCGCTTTTTGAACAACTTCCTCAAAACCATCCTTTTTTATAAGAGCCAAACAAAGGGTTCTTTCTGATTTCTCCCTCTCTTCTTTAATTATTTCCTCTACTTTTGTGAAGTTTAAAGTTTTCTTGTCTTTTGAATCTAACCTGTAAACATAGTCGATATTATTTTTGCCGTCGAAAAATATACATGTATACCCTATTTCTGCTCGGAATACATTGTGTATTTGATTAAAAATATCTTTATTTTGTTCTGCCTTTATAACAATAACTCCTTCACCAAGGGGTTCTGAGGAATAAAATCTATGCAACCTCATAGATGAATACTACAAAACCTTTATAGGACAAGCAATTTTTATAAGAGACAACTTATCCACAGATATCCACAAGGACACTCTTGCATAAAGGACAGCATGAGTTATTATATAGGACAGAGGGAGACAGATAAGAAAATTCTCACCCCGGAGTACGGGGCAATCAAGTTCAAAATTCTTTCTTCCTGCGTTCCTTGTGTCTCTGCCCTTTATGTAAAACAAAAACAAAAAGCATACTTAATAGCGCAAAACACTCGCCAACGCATACAAATCATTCGCGTCGCGAGTGTTTTTTAATTTTATACTTTATTTATATAGTCAAATTCAGCCAGATTGACAAAACTTCCTATTTTTAATACAAATACTATATATGCTAATTCCAACAGTTATTGAAAAATCTCAAAATGGTGAACGTGCTTATGATATTTATTCACGCCTTCTCAAGGAGCGTATTATTTTCCTTGGTGATCAGGTTGATCAACACTCTGCCTCTCTTGTAGTGGCTCAGATGTTATTTTTAGAAGCCGAAGATCCTAAAAAGGACATCATGCTTTACATCAACTCTCCAGGAGGATCTGTTTATGATGGTCTAATGATCTACGACACAATGAAACATCTAAAGTGTGACGTTGCGACCATTGGAATAGGTATGCAGGCCTCTATGGGTGCGTTTTTGCTCTCTAGCGGCACGAAAGGCAAGCGCTCCCTACTTCCGAATTCAACAGTTATGATACATCAACCATCAGCAGGAACAAGAGGAAAGGTAACAGACATGGAGATAGATCTCAAAGAGGGTCTCAGACTTAAAAAGCTTCTAAATGAAATCCTAGCCAAGAATACAGGGCAAAAAGTTGAAACAGTTGAGAAGGATAGCGACAGAGACAATTGGATGAGTGCAGAAGAGGCAAAGAAATACGGCCTTGTTGACCACATCTTAAAACCAAAAAACAAATAATTCAATACAACTATTATTTGTTGTCAATATTGATTGTTTAAAATAACTTTGCGTATACTGTGTGTAGCGCAAAAGCGCTGATTATAATCAAGCAAAATTCATATGAATAAAGTAGCTCTAGTTGAGGCAGTAAATGAAATACTTGGAACAACAAAGGTTCAAGCAGAACAAGTTGTTGATTGTGTATTTGATTCTATTGTTAAAACACTTAAAAAAGGTGATGAGGTTTCTGTTGCTGGTTTCGGTAAGTTCGTTGTAAAACAACGTGCTGCTCGCGAGGCTCGTAATCCAAAGACAGGTGAGAAAGTTAAAGTTCCAGCATCTAAGGCTGTACGCTTCACTCCTGCAAAAGCTCTAAAAGAGACTGTTAACTAGTTCGAATAGTAAAAGCCGCGCCCTTCGGGCGCGGCTTTTACTATTCCTATTTTATTCTGTTCCCAGAAGTTTTTCTTTCACCTCAGCCGGATACAGAGTTATATTTTTTATCTCAGTAATAGTCACCCACATTGGTTTGTAAAAATGCACACCCAATTTCATCTCCTCGAACTCGTTGGTGTTTTCTCTTAATGATGGTTCACCAGAAACGTATTTACATATATAATAAAACTCTTCCCTGTTTTCATTTGGTAAATCTCTTTTCAAAAATAACTCACCTACTTCCAGTTTTATAGTTGTCTCTTCGTCTGCTTCGCGTACCACAGCTTGCTCTACACTTTCTCCGTTCTCTACCCCACCGCCAGGTATTACATAGTACTCTTGCTCACTCAAGGGTCTTTCAAGATTGATACGATGCATCAACAATATATTCTCACCACAGATACAAACAGCCCCCCCGCTCTTACTCTTTTCATTTGTGCGGCGTAAGGGAATCGAACCCTTGTCCCCTGCTTGGAAGGCAGGTATTCTACCACTAAACCAACACCGCTTGTGATAGATATATTATCACATTATTTCTTTTTTAGAAAGACGTCGAGTCTTTGTAATTTGTCGGGATGCAGGGATTCGAACCCTGAGTCGCTGGTACCCAAAACCAGAATGTTAGCCGTTACACCACATCCCGATTGTCATAAAACAATCGAACTCCCCTATTCTATTCTAAAATTATGTTTTCGTAAAGCTTTATTGTCCATTGACCACCGTTAGTATGATAGTAAACACACGCCAAGTCGATCTGAAGATTCTTAAAAGCAGGCTTCTCCTTCAGAAGATATTGTTCTATGGCTCTCTTAAAATGTTTCCTTTTTTGCCAAGTAAAGTTGTCTTCGGCTAATAAGTTGTGGGTACTCCCTATTTCTAAAGATTTAACCTCAACAAAAACCAGAGTTTGATCTTTTCGAGCAACAAAGTCTATTTCACTGTTTCTAGTTCTAAAGTTAGAGGACAAAATTAAAAAACCTTTATTCTCATAGTACTTTTTGGCTACAGCTTCACCTGTATTTCCCAAGGTTTTATGTTGTCCTAAAAAACGTTTCACGTGAAATGATTTGACACTTTTATTAAGTACATAAAAGATAATAAAGAGTTTAGCATTAAGATAAGCATATATAGCAAGGTTTTTTAAGGACAAAGACTTCCTAACACAAGTCTTTGACAAAAGTATTTTATGTCTCTTATACCCACTACTAACAACTTTATACACAGATCTGAAAATGTAAAGCAGTGTCCTTTTGTGTATTTTATTCTCTTATGATATTATTTCTTTGTCGCGGTGTTGGTTTAGTGGTAGAACACGTCCTTGCCAAGGATGAGACACGAGTTCGATTCTCGTACGCCGCACAGAAATATGCACTGGTATAATTACATTTTCGGTATCCCTATATTTGTAATAGCCCTTCTGGTAGTTAGTTGTAGTATTTTTGATTGGACAATTTTAATCCCGACAAAAGGAGAGGAGGAAGAGAGAGAATACGTTAGTTACAAATAGTTTTTGTGCTTCTGCTAGGATTCGAACCCAGAATAACGGTTCCGAAGACCGTCGTGATATCCATTTCACCACAGAAGCTTTGTTCGGATTATAACAAATAATATTAAAATATGCTTGATTATTTAGATAAATTTAAAAACGCTCCTAAAGAGGTTAGGTTGGTTGTGGCTATGTTGGAGCACTCTGGGTTCGAGGCTTATATTGTGGGTGGTTGCGTACGCGACTTATTGATGGACAGAGTTCCTAATGACTATGACGTAACAACCAATGCCACACCGGAACAGATTATTTCCATTTTCCCAAGGACTTTCTATGAAAATACTTATGGGACTGTCGGTGTTGTGACCGCGCCAGAGAGTGAAACAGATTCAGAAAAGCTAAAGAAAAGCATTGTTGAAGTTACGCCTTATAGAATAGAGTCAGAATACAGAGACAACAGACACCCAGATGTAGTTAAATGGGCAAAAACACTAGAAGAAGACCTCTCTAGAAGGGATTTCACATGTAATGCTGTTGCTTATAATTTCACAAGAAACGAGATAATAGATCCATTTGACGGGATAAAAGACATAAAAGACATGATTGTTAGGGCTGTAGGTGAAGCTGATAATAGATTTAGAGAAGACGCCTTGAGACTCTTGCGTGCCCTAAGGTTTTCTGGGCAGTTAGGCTTTGATATAGACCCAATTACACGTGAAAGCATTATTAATAACGCCTCACTAGTAAAAAATGTTTCATATGAAAGGGTAAGAGAGGAATTTTGCAAGATATTAATGACAAAAAACCCTAAAAATGTAATTGAGACCGCTCACAACCTTGGCTTGTTAAAGTGTTTTTTACCGGAACTGGAGAAAGGTATAGGGATTAGTCAAAATCAAGCACACAAATTCGACGTCTGGGAGCACAATCTCAGAACAATGCAGCATGCTGTAGATAAAAATTGGCCACTTGAGCTACGCCTAGCGGCTCTGTTCCACGACATCTCAAAGCCAGAAACAAGAAGGTTTTCACATGAAAAGAATGATTATACCTTTTATGGACACGAAGTTGTGGGGGCTAGAGTTGCACGTGAAATCATGGAAAGGCTTAAATTTCCAAAGGATGATGTTGAATACGTGTCTACAATGGTGCGTTGGCATATGTTTTTCTCTGACACAGAACAAGTAAC
>CAZGVC010000013.1:8998-12253 GCA_964529065.1 uncultured Candidatus Saccharibacteria bacterium | reverse complement strand
GTTTGCTCTAACTCTCTCTTATAAAATTGAGAAAGATTCTTGAGCATGTAACCTAGCTCTCCTGTCTCTTCTCCAATGCGAGTCATCTGCACCATTACAGTTGGAATGAGCGGTTCCTCGCTGAACGCAACAGATAATAATTTTCCTTGTCTTACTTTACTCTCTATTCTTTCAATCATTTTTCTAAATACATAATTATCTACGACCTCACTTGTAATCTGTAGAGCCTGAACAATAGGAACTCCTGATGCGAGCATTGTCTCAATGTTATCCGCCATACGAGATAAATATAATTTTTTATACAGCTGATTAATGGCTGGAATTCTGAGTTTAAAGTTATCAAAATATGCTGCACCGTTTGGTGTTTTGATATAAGTAACAAAATAATAACCAAGCAAAACAATAGCCGGTACAATCATCCACCAATAGCTCAAGATAAAATGACTAAAATCAACTATGAATTGTGTGTATGTTGGCAGAGTTTGTCCCTGTTGTGTTAAAAGCTCTGCTAATTTTGGCAAAACAAAAATAGACATCACTAACATCACAACTATAAAAGTAAATATAACAAACACTGGATATGTTAAAGCTTTTTTAGTTTTTTGTATTAATTCATAATTACGCTCTAGATAATTCGCCAAATACTCAAGAACCTCCCTCAACTTGCCGGACTCTTCTCCAGCATGAACCATCGAAATATAAAAATTATTAAACACATCCGGGTGTCTCGCTAGGGCTTTGTATATAGGTATACCTGACTGAACATCGTCCGCAATAATAGTGAACCTTTTACCTAAAGCTTTGGATGAGCTCTCTGACGCCATCAATCTGAAACTACGAAGCGCTTGTATTCCTCCGCCTATAAGAGTTGAGAGCTGCTTGGATGCCATCACGACGTCTTTGTCTGTAATCCTCTCAGTTAATCTCTCTAACCATGTGTAAGAGAATTCTGAGGGTGCCTCATCAACAGACACGATAATATTGCCCTCACCTTGTAGCTTGGCAATAAGATCGTCTTTGGAAGAGCTGTCCATCACGCTTTCTATTACCTGACCATCTTTGTTAAAAACTTTATACTTAAATTTCATTTTATTTAAATCATCTCACCGAATACTTTTGGATTCTTAGCAAGTCTCATAGCTGACTCAAGTGTGATGTCACCTCTGCGTACAAGGTCAGCAAGACATGTGTCAAAATTAATCATTCCATATTCAGATCCAGTTTCAATTATGGTATCTATTTCAAAAGTCCTCTTCTCGCGTATCAGATTCTGCACAGCAGGTGTAGCAACTAGAAGCTCATAAGCAGGCACAAGCCCTCCACCGATTTTAGGTATAAGACGTTGCGAGAATATACCTATAAGAGATGAGGCTAATTGACTTCTTATCTGGCCTTGCTGTTCAGCTGGGAAGCTGTCTATTATACGATCAATTGTCTGGCTCGCTGAGTTGGTATGCAGAGTCGAGAATACAAGGTGCCCAGTCTCAGCAGCGGTAACGGCAGCACGCATTGTCTCTGTGTTACGCATCTCACCGATCAGGAGAACATCCAGGTCTTGCCTAAAAGACGCATGTAGTCCAGATTCAAAATCAATAGCATCAAAACCAACCTCACGCTGCATTATGTAACTATTCTTAGAGTCATATATATACTCGATAGGGTCCTCAATAGTCACTATCATTTTTCTATCTTTTTGATTTATGTCGTCAATCAACGCAGCCAGTGTTGTTGTCTTACCCTGACCAACAGGACCTACCACCAAAAAGAATCCTTGTTTTTTGTGCGCAAAATCAAGTAACACATCAGGCAGATTCAGTTCTGGCAATGACTTGATCTTAGTTATAAGGCGGAGCACTACTGCTATACTACCTTTTTGGAAAAAAGCATTACCACGAAGACGATATTCACCACGATGAGTATAAGCAAAATCCAGCTGCTGATTATGTATTAATAACTCATACTGTGTGTCATTGATCATCTCACGCAGGCACCCGAGGGTGTCTGATGGATCCAAGACTTTTAATTTAGCAAGTGGTAATATCTCGCCATGAACCCTAATAGCTGGATACACACCACTCATAAGGTGTATATCTGATCCCGTCTCCTTAACCAATGTCATTATAATAGTATCAAGTAATTGAGCGCTGTCCATAGACAGAGTATAATACACTCTTCTAAATTAAAGTGAATTGATTTCCACAAAAGGCACTTTGCCTTCCATGCATTTGATAACGGCGTCTTGTTGTATAGAAATAGCTCCACGACCAGCAGCCAAGTTCCAAATTTCTTCATCTGTTTTGCCTGCTAATATTGCCGCCTGAACATCGTCCTCAATATACAAAGTCTCCACAACTGGCATACGCCCCTTCAACCCTGTTGGGCTCATAGGAGACGGTATGGCTTCGTGCAAAGGCCTCTCAAGATGTAAATCTTTTTTAAAGTTCTCTGGGTAATCTTTGAAGATCTCATCTATTAACGCTTGTCTACCTGGATCATTAGGTAGCGGATTCTCAGATGAAGGACTGATTTTCCTAACTAGACGCTGCGCAACCGCAAGACACAGTGTAGGAGCAATCAAATATGGATCTACCCCCATGTCTTTTAGGCGAGAAACAACTCCTGCTGCATTGTTAGTGTGTATAGTTGAGAATACAAGATGTCCAGTGAGGGCGGCTTGTATAGCTAGTTGAGCAGTCTCAGCATCACGTATCTCTCCAACCATAATTACATCTGGGTCTTGGCGCAGTATCGAGCGTAACCCTGTTGCAAAAGTGTAACCTATTTCAGGGAATATCTGAGACTGCGTCACGTCACCCAAGTTATACTCAACCGGATCCTCGAGAGACACAACATTTCTAGTTTTTCTATCTAGTTCATTCAACATCGAGTAAAGTGTTGTTGTTTTACCTGAACCAGTAGGACCAGATATCAGAACCATACCATACGGCCTCTCAAGAGCACGACGTATATCACGCAGATGCGCCTCGGAGAAACCAATTTCATTGAGTGGCTTAACACCTCTAAAACTATCCAAAATACGAATCACAACTTTCTCACCATAATAGCTCGGCATAACAGAAACACGAAAGTCTACCTTATGGCTATCTAGCTTGGTTGAAAAGCGACCATCTTGAGGCTTACGCTTCTCATCCAATCTCATATTTGCAAGTATTTTGAATCTGGCTATAATTGTCTGCTCCACATATGCAGGGAAAGATATTATTTCTTGCAAGGCTCCATCAATGCGCATGCGCA
>CAZGVC010000013.1:4388-8898 GCA_964529065.1 uncultured Candidatus Saccharibacteria bacterium | reverse complement strand
ACATATGCAGGGAAAGATATTATTTCTTGCAAGGCTCCATCAATGCGCATGCGCACACGCAAGGTCTCGTCACCTGGCTCGATGTGTATATCAGAAGCAGATTCGTCTATGGCGTGTCTGATCAAAGTATTAACAATTACCCCTACTGATTCATTCTTTAGATTGGGGGTAATCTCACCAGACACAGATGTGAGGTCGAGATGCTCCTCCTCATTATTATTCCCAGAAGTGGACTCTTTTGTAACTTTTTCTAAAAGCAAATTAGGCGCCTCGAGATTGATAGATTGATTACCAACTGGGGTCTTCTGAGAATTAAGATAACTTTCCAAACCTTTTTGGAATTGTTCAAATGTTATAGCGACTAATCTGTATCTAATATTTTTTGTCCCAAATGTATTCTGTAATATATCGAGCGCATCGGGGACTTCTGGATCCACTATACCCACCAAAACATGATCACGTTTTTGCACTGTCTCAATTGGCAAAGACTTGGTCCTTCTAACTATTTCCTCTGGTAAAAGCGAAGCAGATTCTGGGTCAACATATATCTCTTTGTTATATTCTGATAAGCCGTACATCTCGGCTCTCTTTGCGCGTATCGCCTCAGATGATACACCTCTCTGTGTCAAAGCCTCGTCTATTGTTGCTGTTTCTCCATTAGTAAAAGACAGCTCGGCATCACGAGCTACTAAGTCATTAATCACCCCTGCTCGTACTAATTCGTTGATGATTAACATAGATAATTACTACTCAGCGAAAGGATTAGGCCTCTTTCCTGTACCAATAGGACAAATTTCTTGTGATTTGGAATTCTCTGGACAAACTGGAACTTTGGTTGAAGCCATATTCTTAATCTCGGTATTTATAATTTCATTTATATTTGAAAAATAAATATTATCGTCTTTGAATTTACTAACCATGTTAAAAAAGTTGCCTTTTAGATTGGATGCTGAACCAACACTGTCCTCATTGAATTGTGTGTATATAACATAACCAGCCAGAGTTAAGAATATTATAGTGACACCTCCCGAGATCACCAACTTAACATTATTTAAAAATTCTAAATTGAGTTTATTGTTCATATATTTTAATTTTTAAATTCATAAGCATCAAAAGTTACATTAAATTTCTGGCCATCTTCGTCTTGATTCCTTGTGTCTGTTGATTTAACAGAAGTGAAGAAAATTGAGCTAATTCTATATAACTGTAAACTATTTTGAAGGTCTTCTAAAAAGTCTCTGAATTTTAAATAATCCCCAGAAAGAGACATGGTTATCTTATAAGAATTGAGTTGATCTATGCCGTCTGGATTAGCTGACTTAGAATAATTGATAGAATCTAATTTGAGACCTGAGTTTTTAGCGAGAATAGACATATTATTGAAAAGTCTAGGAATGTCTACCTTTGCTGGTATCATTTGCTCGATTTTATTCTTGAGCTCAGTGTCAATTCTATTGTATTGTACAGTCTCAGTCTCTGCTCTTTTTTGTAACTCTTGAGCTAACTCTAACTCTTTGTTTTTTTGTTCTAATTCTTTTTTCCACTCGACAACTGATTTTGCATTTAATATATTCTGACCATTACCAGAATATAAAGGAAAAGCAAACATCCACATAATTAATGCTCCTGACGCAAACAAACCTAAATTTATATATGTTTTGTTCATAGATTTATTGAAGAAGTGCTAGATGAATTCGTGTTAGTGGTACTACTAGAGGTGCTACTAGGTGTGGTGCTGGCTTTTATTATTTGAGGCAGAGTAGTATTCAAGCTATTAGTATTTATCACTCCACCATTAACATTTGTATCAAAATTCACCTGATCCTCTCTGAGGCTTCCGACTACATCTATTTGTATATCGAACAACTTGTTACCAAAAGAATCCTTGCCTAACGCTGTCATGTCTACACTTTTGAACAGTTGACCATATGCTGTTTTATTCTTAAGCGCATCCATTTGTCTAGCTACAGACGCATAATCTGGCGCCACAGCAGACAAGACTAATTTGTGCCCGACACCAGGAGAATAAGTAAGATTAAAACTGTTATAGTAGACATTCTTCTCAATACCAGAGCTGAGCGCTGACAGGATAGTCGACGGGAATGTATGATTGCGTAATAATTTTTGTATCAAAAGTACCTTATTACTAACAGACAACATGTCTTCTAGCGGGTATTGTTGGAGACTTTTCTCTATTATCTGAACTTGTCCATCTTTTTTTGTTATCTGAGAATTAAGATAAACACCATAACCATATGCAGCCAAACTAGACAATATAGACATACCCAAGAAAACACATCCTAATATGAAGAATGGGTCGACTGGTTTAGCTTCTGCTACTGCAGATACTGGCTTGGCTACAAATGTTGTTGTTCGAAGTGGTGGCATGATTTAAATTAAACGCGACATCGCGAGACCGACAGCGTGGGAGAAACTCGGTGATATATCTAGAAGGTTTTCTTCTAATGTTTTAGGTATCTCAACTCTTTCGAAAGCTCTAGAAATTTTTATTTCTAATCCGAGCTCTTGAGCAAAGAGTTCTTGAAGACCTTTTGTACGAGCACCGCCTCCCGTGAGCCAGATCTCTGTACACATTGTAGTATACCTCGTCTCAAAGCGAGAACGTATGTGTATAACTTCGTCTATGACACGTCTAGCAGCAAAAACAGCAACATCACGGAGCAGTGGCATATTAGGAGAACCCAACACTCCGAACTCTTTTTTAATCAATTCAGCTTCGGTAAAAGTCATACCGAGTGACTCTCTTATGTGTTCAGTGATGCTGTACACACCTTTCATTGTACTCTCGACTCCATACAACACACCTTCATATACAAAAGCAACTGATGTTAATGTCGCGCCTAGGTCTATTATCAATGTCACTTTGTTTTTGTCTATTGGTATAGCTCTTAAGGTTCCGAATATTCCTGGCTCTATTATCACCTCTGCCTCTTCTACTATATTATCTACAACTCTGTGCATTGTATCCACAGCACTCTGTTTGGCGGCTAACACCAAAACATTAATAGTGTCATCTTTTTGATGTGGGTGCGGCGGCAACTTCTCATAAGAGATAGACAATTCAGAGTAAGGCAAGTTCACATAACGTCTCACTTCGATAGGCACAACGGTATCGAGTATTGTCTCGGCGGCTTTTGGTACAGTTATATGCAGTAACTGACAAGCGCTCATAGGCAATCCTACTGTTATATTTTTAGATACTGCTTTGGATTGTTTGTATATATCCTTGACCGCGAATCTTAATTTGTCTTCACCTAGCTTGGCTATCTCGCCGGCTTCGCGTCCAGCATAACCACCGATCATCTCCTCGGCATATGTGCCGAGTTGTAATGTGTCACCTCTTTTATATAGCTCGACTAACTTGATACCAGTATCACCAATATCTAGACCTATGTTCATATAGGATTGTGTATCGAATAGCATCTTATGTAACAGTATACAAAACCCTCGCGTGGGATGCGAGGGTTTTGTATTAGAAGTTGTTCAAAACTATTTTCTCTTTGAAGTCTTCTTAGCTGCTTTTTTAACTGTTTTCTTAGCAGCTTTTTTAGCTACTTTCTTCACAGCTTTCTTAGCAACTTTTTTAACAGCTTTTTTAACTGTTTTCTTTTTTGTTACTGCCATAGTATATGTAATGTAAAACTTGCGAGAGTGCTAGCATTGATTTGACCATGATCATTCACTCTCAATAATAAGTATCACACGCTAAAAATATTTCTCAATACTTTTTATCAATAGAGCATGTGGATAACTCATATTGATTTACTTTTATATAAATGCAAATGCTTCGCATTTGCATTTAATTACCTAATGCTGCATCAGCTATTCTATTACCCAGAGCATCCCCTGCAGCCTTTGCTGCGAATTTAATTTGTTCTTCTAAACTGAGCGCACCAAAATGCCCAATCATCGCAGTTCTTCTTCTTCTCATCATTCTTCTCGCTTTTTTCTCAAGCTTAACTTTTAATTTGCGCTCTTTTTCATTAGACTCCGGCATATCAGCTATCCACTCTTTTATCTTTTTAATATCCTCCTTCAGATCTTCAAGTGATTCATTCACATTCTTCTGGTCATTATAAGTAAGACTACTCTTATGCTTTGCAAATGGCACCCACAACCTCTGTATCCATCCTGCCTTCTCCATTGCTTCTGCTTTTCTCTCTTTGAATTGTAATTTAGAACTGGCTTCTGCCGCTTTTATCTCTCTTATGCGATCTTCAACTTTTTCAATCACCTCTTCAATTGCATCAAGTTTCTCTTTGACTTCTTTTTCTTTTGCTACACGTTTGGCATCTACCTTTTCTTCTGCCTTTCTCAATCTGTCTTCCGCCTTTTCTAATATACTTCTTATCATTGTTCTGGTTGGTTCATTCTCAGGCGTGTCAGGCAAATGATCCAGTTCATCTTGAGCGTCACGCACGGCTATTACCTCTGTGTCTATCATTATTCTAAATGTCGCCTTTTGAGACTCGTCAAAAGCTTTACCTAT
>CAZGVC010000013.1:0-4288 GCA_964529065.1 uncultured Candidatus Saccharibacteria bacterium | reverse complement strand
GTGTGTAGTGTAAAGAGGTCATTCTGCACATTATCCATCTCATGATTAATATGTTCGCGCGCACCAGCGAATGTATCCAATCCATGGCTCAACAATCCCTCTATCTTTTCTAGCAATTGCCCCTGATTCGCATCTTGGTCATTTGAATTTTTAAACTCCTCCAATGTTTCAGCCACAGGACCAACATCTTGTATTCTGCTCCTGATTTTTAATATTTCTTCTATGAGTCTAGTCTGAACTGGATCATTCACATCTATTTTAAATTTGTCTTGCTCGCCCTTATTAGCCATTGCACGCAAGTCAGCAACAGCCACTGAGTATCTAACCATAAATTCAGATACATCAGTCTCGAACAATTCTTTGTCACTGTCTGAGAGGCCTCCGTGATGAGCCTTGTCTTCAATTTTTTTAATCAAAGCGATCAAGTCCCTATACACTTGACCTACAGCACTCTGAATACCTTTCAACTTCTCTTGATTCTTTTTCTTCAGAGACTCCGGACTCATGTCTTCTGCTTCCTTTAATCTGGACTCATGGTCTAAATGATACGACTTTTTAATTTTCTCCAAAGCATCAGACACTGTCTTCTTAAGAGCGTTAATACCGTTAATATCTTTTTGTTTTTGATCTTGATTAGTATTATTGTTTTGATTTATTGTATTTTGAGCCTCATTAAGCCCCGACTCTAAAAATAAATACAAACCATCTCCTTGGGTTAATAATTCGTTTATTTTGTTTGCAAAATTTTCTTTAGCAAGAGGGTTGCCCGCCTTTACCTCATTATAAAAAGTTTGTTCTGCCGACTCTGCGTCTTTGTAGAACTTAGAAAGCTTTTGTGAGAATTTGCCTGTATAATCCGTAGTTACTGGCCCACCAGACTTAGGTCCTTTGTTTTTATTTTCCCTTCTGTTATTATCGGGACCTCTTTGTCCCGGTTGTGGTGCGCCTCCTAATGCCATACTTTATATAAAAAGTATAACACAAGGGTAAATTATGCTCGAGGCTTTTTACACTTTGAGGTCTTGCACATGCAACCTTTCTCGGCTATATATTCTTCGAAGAATTCCTCTCCATAGTCATACACTATCTCATCCCCTGCTTTTATATTTTTCCTAGCTACAATGAATACGCGGCCTTTTTTGATCTCGCTCTCGGCATTACCATCACAACTGTGATTACAATATCTAGCTATGTTCCACCTTGGACTACCGTCTATTGTCTTGTCGCGATGTATTTCAAACAGATACATATTAGGCTTGGCATCACGCGAGTCTTTGCCTAGCAATATGTTGCCTGTGTACTCGATTATGGTTTCACCTTTTTTGATATCCTCATCTGCGAAGAGGCCTAGCCCATCTATACCTCTTTTGGCTTTTACTTTCTTAAATATATGATTACGATCGGCCTTGCTTAGTTTTGACTGTGTTTTTTGCATTGGTATATAGTTGTACCATAAAATACATGTCTTGCAAAACTTTATACTATATATATGTATATGTTAGTATTAAGACATGAACAAAGATATAGAAAATCTAAAAAAGCCATATGAAGCAGAGGAGGTCGAGGCCAATATATACAAAAAGTGGGAGGAATCTGGGTATTTCAATCCAGACAATTTGAAGAATGTAAAATTAGACGAGGATGGTAAAGAAAAAACGTATACAATAATAATGCCGCCACCTAATGCCAACGGCTCTCTACATGCTGGCCATGCACTGTTTGTAACGATACAAGATATCTTAACCAGATATAAAAGAATGAATGGCTATCGTGCGTTGTGGCTACCTGGCGCAGATCATGCCGGATTCGAAACACAGGTTGTGTATGAGAAGAAACTAGAAAAAGAAGGCAGATCTCGTTTTGATATGGACCGCGACACCTTGTACAAAGAGATAATGGACTTTACATTGTTCAACAAGCAATTCATGGAAGGGCAACTAAGACAATTGGGCGCTAGTTGTGATTGGTCTCGTGAAGTCTTTACTTTAGACGACGGAGTTATAAATACTGTTTATAAGACATTTAAAAAATTAGAAGATGACGACTTGTTATACAGAGGCAAACGTATAGTTAATTGGTGCTCTAAACATCAAACATCTCTATCGAATCTCGAGACAGAATATGTAACAAAAACTGACCCATTTTACTATTTCAAATATGGACCGTTTGTAATTGGAACAGTACGCCCCGAGACAAAGTTCGGAGACAAGTACGTTGTAGTACATCCTAATGATGAGAGATACAAAGATTTTGAGCATGGGCAAAAAATAAAAGTAGAATGGATTAATGGTGAAATAGAAGCAACTGTTATAAAAGACGAGGCTGGCGACCCAGAAAAAGGATCTGGAGCAATGACAATAACACCTTGGCACTCTGGCATAGACTTTGAAATAGCAAAACGACACAATCTAGAGTGGGAGCAAATAATAGATGAGCGTGGCAAGTTGCTGCCAATTGCCGGCGAATTCGCTGGTATGAATATAAAAGATGCTCGTACTAAAATAGTAGAAAAGTTAGCAGCAAAAGGCCTGCTAGTTAAAGTAGAGGATAACTATACCCACGAGGTCCCTGTGTGTTACAAGTGTGAACGCGAAATAGAACCACAAATACAGGCACAATGGTTCGTCAAAATGAAGCCGCTAGCTGAAAAAGCATTAGAAGCTGTAAAAAACGGTGAAGTAAAAATACTTACCGAGCAGCATGAAAAAATATTCAATCATTGGCTAAACAATATACAAGACTGGAATATTTCAAGACAAATAGTTTGGGGAATAAAAATACCAGCCAAGATATGTGATAACTGTGACTCTGGTTTTGTTGATATAGAAAACAATATAACAGAATGTAAGAATTGTAAGTCAAAATTACGCGAAGACATGGATACTTTTGACACATGGTTCTCTTCTGGTCAGTGGCCATTCGCAACTCTTGAGAATACAAAGCCTGGAGATATTGAAAAATATTACCCTACCGATGTAATGGAAACTGGTTTTGACATTCTTTTCTTCTGGGTCGCTCGTATGATAATGCTAGGCATATACAGAACAGGAGTGTCACCTTTCAAATATGTATATCTTCATGGTTTGGTGCGTGACGCAAAAGGTAAAAAGATGAGCAAGAGCAAAGGAAATGTGGTCTCCCCTCTTGAGGTCTCAGAAGTTTATGGGACAGACGCACTCAGAATGGGGCTTATAGTTAATAATGCGCCTGGTGCGGACATGAACCTTGATCCAAACAAGGTTGGTGCATATAAAAAATTCGCTAATAAAATATGGAATGCGACACGTTTTGTACTTGAGAAGGCTGGGGACGCGAATCCTGCTGTCGAGTTAATTGAGAAAGATATTGAGTTGTACAAATCTTGGCAAGAAAAACTAAAAGATATAACTTCGGATATTGATAACTTTCGCCTACACCTAGCCAGTGAGAAAATATACGACTATTTCTGGAAGACTTTTTGCGACCAGATCATAGAGACTCATAAATTAAGAATACAGAACAACGAAGACGCAGAATCAGCCAAACTTCTTCTAATGAAAATCTTAAAAGAAAACATAATCACATTGCATCCATTCATGCCATTCATCACTGAAGAGTTGTGGCAATATGTTGGAGATACTAACAACATGTTGATGGTCGAGCCTTGGCCTATCCACAGCTAATTATAAGTTTTGTCTAGTAACTGAGATAAATTGTTTATATACTACAAGTATTAAAATAAATTTATTTCACCATGCTTAAAGACAAAAAAACTTTTTTTGAAAGACTCGCTGGGTCTATTACTGTTGAAGATGACGACGAGGACATAGTAGACATCAATAACGAGGATTTTGAGGACGACGAGATGGAAGAAGTACCTGTAAAAACAAAGCGCTCGTCTGCTGCTCCGGCTGCAGCTAAGAGACCGGCTCATGTTGTGGTTGAAGATGAATACGAAGAAGAAGTTGGTGAATTGTCTGTCGATGTATATCAGACACAAACTGAGATCATAATCGAAGCCATGGTTGCCGGTGTTAAGCCAGAGGACCTGCACTTGTCTATAACTCGTGACATGGTGACAATCAAAGGCCGCCGTGAAGCTAATGGTCAGATTGCTGATGATGACTACTTCTATCGTGAACTGTATTGGGGCAACTTCTCACGTACAATACTACTTCCTCATGAGATAGAAATAGAAGAAGCTGAGGCTGTTGAAAAGCATGGACTGCTAATAATCAGAATGCCAAAAGTAGACAAAGCAAGACAAGCAAAGATAAAAGTAAAAAGTATTTAAATAAAAAGCTAGAAA
>CAZGVC010000012.1:6796-12279 GCA_964529065.1 uncultured Candidatus Saccharibacteria bacterium | reverse complement strand
ACACCTGTACGCATGAATTTAACATTAGTAACTGTACCAACGCCACTGAAAGTGAAGTCAGCAAGTCTTGCTGTAGCTTGACCAGCAACTAATACATTAGTTGGTTGATTAGCTGAAAGCATTACAGATACATTACCACTTGTAGATGGTGTTGTAGGTGTAGTTGGTGTAGAACCATTACATACTTGGTTAAGTACTGCTCTTGTTAGAGAGAATACGTTACCTGATGTTGGAGTAACACCGTTGATTGACTGGAACTTGATAACGGCCGCTTTTGTAGCTGAACCGAAGTAATCAGTTTCCATTCCTGTAGAACCAGCTCCTGATGCTGCCACCATTGTCTGAGGGTAAGCATTAAGAACTTTTTGTAAATTACGTACCTCCGCGTTACGCATACCTGCTTTCAGGTTTGCTGTGAACACGTAGTTACATGATTGTGTAGGAAGGTTAAGAGCTGCAGAAGCTGTAGAAGCTGCTGCAAGCACTGAACCAACTACTGTGGCTAATGCCACAACACGTGTTGAGACTTTAGGCATATAAAATGTGCGTAAAGATTATACTGATTCACCGTCGTGAAGTCAGTCGCGATGCTGTTAATGACAACTCGACATTGTCTGGATGCATCGCAGTTTTGTTTTGTTAAATTGATCGCTTTAATCGAGCCCAGGGCTAAATTAAGCTTTTAATAAAACTTTAATAAGATTATCTGCGCTATTGATTTGTCAACGATCAATTTTGGTTTCGAAGGCCACCCCACTTAAGAAGGGTGGAGCGCCTTGCAACACATTATATCCTTTTTATCAATATTTGCAACATATTTTTAATATATGCAAACATGTAAATGTGGATAGCGTTGCTGTATTGTATAACAACAAAAACCTAAAAGTGTGACACTTTTAACCCTACTTCAATATGTATTTGCTCCATCTCTTCTCGCCAACCCTCTCGACAACCCCCTCATCAACCATATTATTGAGTTCACGTTGTATTGTTTTCTCACTACAACCGAGCACGTGCACGGCTATGTCTTTTATACTGATCGGCTCGCTGGACAGGGTTTTGAGTATCTCCACCCTTCTGCTTGACTGTCTCTTATCGTCGACTCTCGCTTTGCTGGCTACCTCATACTTTTTGTCCTTTTGAGACTTTTGAGGTGTCTCTTGAGCTGACGCCCTCGTCTCGATTACTTTTACCGGCTTAGCTTCTTGTCCTTTTTCTTTACCCTCAACTTCTGGAACTGAATCAATATCAAACATGTCTTTTATGACGACATCTTCAGCCTGGAATGTTTGTCTTTTATTAAAGACAGCTTGGACCCCTAGAGAGAACACTTCTCCGGCATTGGCCGATAAAAATTCTTTGTCTATTGCTAGAGACAGAAGGGACTTTAGATAACCCGAGATGTGGTTGTACTCGTTTCGTCCTTTGTAAGCGGATAGCAATAACTCGTAACCCGCTGTCTCCATTCTGTTAGCCAGCTCCACGTCACCAGATTGTCTTATATGTCTAGAAACAAAAATTATCGCTTTGGTTAATTTGTCCAATCTGACCGCATCCATGTCGTATAAATTATTCTCGTCTTTTTGTATGTCCGAAACGATTAACATGACAGCATTCTCACTCATTTAAAACTCATTGTCAAATGCTGTTAAATACAAATAAAAGTCTTTTATAAAAACTTAATGTCTTTTATATAAATAAAAACTTGTCTTTTAAAAAAGACTATATTTTGTATATATATTTTGATGTCTTTTAAAAAGACATGCTAAAATATTCTGCATGAGGACCAAGAAGCAAATCAAACAGCGTACCGAGCTGACACTTGCAGTTATAGCGATACTGCTTTCTATTATTGGGGTTATTCTAATGTTTGCCAGTTTTGGATCTGGTGGAGCTGGGGGGGCCTTTATCTGGGCTGGACTGTTCAAAACAGTTGGTGTACTCGCTTATCTGTCACCTATTGTTTTGTTTTTTGCGGCGTATCTATTGTGGACTGAGAAGTTCCCTCGTGTATCTGTTGCTTCTGTATTTGGCGTAACACTGTTCCTATTATCTTTTGCCGGAATATTATCTTTTGTATCTAACAAATTATCCGGCAACTTGGGTGTGATTATATTCGCCCAAGTCGAGAAATTCTTCGGTACAGCACCAGCTGTTATCAGTCTATTATTAATATCTTATGTGTCCTACATGATAGTCTTCGGCCGTAGACACATGTTCGACATACAATCAATATTCAAAAAGGACTCTCAAGATGAAGAGGTCGAGGAGGAAGATGTTGTAGATGAGGAAAACGAAACCAAGGTTTCATTTTTATCTCGTATAAAAAATATTTTTGCAACCAAAAAAGAAATCATAACTGCTGACGAAGTAGAAGTTGTTGAAGTGCAAGAAGAGGATGCTGATACTAACAAGAAATCACTTCATGATGAATTGCTAGGAAAAGAGGAAGAAGCGGAGGAAGTCGAGGAGGAGGAGGAAGTCCAGGATGTGAAAGAAAAAACTAAAACAACACCGACAGTACGTATCAATACATCATTCATCGCTCCACCAGTTGACCTGCTTACTGAGGACAGTGGCAAGCCAGGTGCCGGTGACACTATATCCAAAATGAAGTCAATCAAGGCAACATTGGATACATTCAATATACCAGTTGAGATGGGTAGTGTTACTGTGGGCCCAACAGTTACACAGTTCACCTTAAAGCCAGCGCAAGGAGTAAATGTGAAGCGTATCTTAGGTCTCAAAGATAATCTTCAGATGGCCCTCTCGGCGACTAACATGCACATCGAGGCCCCAATACCGGGCAGACCATTCGTTGGAGTTGAGATACCTAATGAGAAGAAGCAAATGCTTGGCCTCCGTAACATGATAGACCACCCTAAATTCAAAGAGAGTGGTAACCTCAATGTTGCTATAGGTAAAGACATTATCGGCAATCCTATATATGGCAACATCGAGACCATGCCGCACCTCTTGATTGCTGGAGCAACACGTAGTGGTAAATCAGTAACTGTACAGAACTTGATAATGTCTCTGCTTTATAAGAACTCGCCATCTGATCTGAAACTAATGGTCATTGACCCTAAACGTGTCGAGTTTACAATGTATAAGAATCTACCCCATCTCGGTACACCTGTTATTACCGATGCCAAGAATGCTATCAAATGCCTCAATTGGGCTATTGGTGAGATGGAACGCAGATACGGATACTTTGCAGATGAATACAGTGGTATACAGAATCTAGCTGACTATAATAAAAAAATAGTTGCACCAGCTATTGAAAAAGCTAAAAAGAGTAAGAATACTGAGATACCGGAGATATTGCCTTATATTGTTATTGTGTTCGATGAGTTCAATGACTTTATGCTCAGCTATCCGAAAGAAATCACTACTGCTATTACCTCGCTAACACAAAAAGGTCGTGCAGCAGGAATACATCTTATACTTGCAACGCAGCGCCCTGATGTGAAAGTTATAACTGGTACAATCAAGGCAAATATAACTGCTCGTATAGCACTAAAGACAAGTAGCTCGATAGACTCGAGAACAATACTAGACCAAATAGGAGCCGAAGACCTGCTCGGTAATGGTGATATGCTTTACTTGGACCCTAATCATCCGAGACCTGTGCGTATCCAAGCACCATTTGTCTCTAGTGAGGAGGTGCGTGCGGTGATTGATTATGTTAAGAACGCTTATCGTGATTATGATGCTGAACATATAGATATATCAAAAGCATCAATGGCTCCCGGTGGCGCAGTTGCTAGTGTTGATATGGAAGATGAGGAGGATGAGAATGAGCCTACTGACGACGTGGAATACATGAAAGCCAAAGACTATGTGGTTTCAACTGGTCGTGCTAGTGCCTCATCTCTACAATCAAGATATGGTTGGGGTTATCCTAAAGCGAACAAGTTCATAATGATGATGGAACGTTATGGTGTAGTTAGTCCTCTACAGAATAATAAACGTGAAGTGTTAATAAAAGCCGACCCGTCATCAGAAATAGGAGATGAATAGAAATGTTAAAAACTATATAATACTGTCCCTCAGCGTAATAATAGTCTGCTACTCTTTGTTTAGACTTTACCCTATTGTACTCGGTCCATCTATAAAAATAATATCCCCTGCACAGAACTCACCAGTTGCAACCACCACTTTCGAGGTAATAGGAGTGGTTAGGCGCGCCAAAGAGGTAAAAATAGAAAATAGGCCTATATTAATAGACCAGGAAGGTAATTTTAGGCAAAGTTTTGTCTTTGTTTACCCTTATACTATACTTAATATATCTGCGACTGATTCGTGGGGTCGCACAGTTACAAAACAATTATTAGTTACACCAAAAGAATAGCGAAAAAGTTTTTGATTTGAGAAATTTTGAAAACAAAAACTTTTGAAGTTAAATTTAAATAAAAAAGTAATATGGCATTAAAAAAGAAAGTAGTAAAGGAAAAGAAAGTTATAGGTGAAGCTGGAGAAAAAGGAGGAGCTTCTGTGGATGCCCTACTCAAATCAATACAAGACAAATTCGGCGAGGGCGCAATGATGAAGTTAGGTGAACAACCAAAAGTAGACATAAGTGTAGTCCCTACTGGATCAATAGGATTGGATTACGCCCTCGGTGTTGGAGGTTTGCCTCGTGGTCGCATCATTGAAATATATGGACCAGAGTCATCAGGTAAGACTACCCTTACCCTGCACGTTATAGCTGAGGCTCAGAAGCAAGGCGGTATATGTGCATTCATCGACGCTGAGCATGCGATGGATCCAGAGTATGCAAAGAAATTAGGTGTGAACATCAACGAATTACTAATCTCTCAACCAGACCACGGCGAGCAGGCTCTCGAGATTGCAGAATCAATTGTACGCAGCGGCAAAGTTGATGTACTAGTTATAGACTCAGTAGCAGCACTAACACCTAAGGATGAGATTGAAGGTGACATGGGTGCACATCATGTTGGTAAACAAGCTCGCCTCATGAGTCAGGCTCTGCGCAAATTAACAGCCATCGCGAACAAGAGCAAGACTGTGATTATTTTCATCAATCAGATACGTATGCAGATCGGAGTTATGTTCGGTAACCCTGAGACAACCCCAGGAGGAAAAGCTTTGAAGTTCTACGCTTCTGTGCGTGTTGATATTAGAAAAACAGCGCAAATCAAAAAAGGTGAAGAAGTTGTTGGTAGTCGCACAAAGGTAAAAGTTGTAAAGAATAAAGTTGCTGCCCCATTCAAAACAACAGAATTCGATATTATGTATAACGAAGGTATTAGCAAAGAGGGAGAATTACTAGCCCTCGGCGAGAAATTCAAATTGATTGGCAAGTCATCAGGCTCAGTCTACACCTATGGCGAGGAGAAGCTAGGTCGTGGATATGACGCAGCTCGCACATTCCTCCGTGAAAACAAAAAAGCTGCCGACGCACTAGAGAAAGAGATACGCAAGCAGCTTGAAAATGGTGGTCTGTCTTATGCTGGCAC
>CAZGVC010000012.1:3338-6696 GCA_964529065.1 uncultured Candidatus Saccharibacteria bacterium | reverse complement strand
AATCCTACCCCACTTTGGCAAAAGAGTCAAAAATATGATAGAATTTTCGATTATGGCAGTATTAGATTATTCAGAAATTAAAGTTAGAAAAGTAATTATTTTTAATGATGAACCTTATGAGATATTAGAATCTCATGTAGCTCGTACCAATCAACGTAAACCTCAAAACCAAGTCAAAATGAGGCATCTAAGAAGCGGCAAAGTTATCCCTGCTACATTCCATGCATCTGAGACAGTAGAAGAGGCGGATGTGTCGCGTGGTGAGGCAAAATTCCTATACGAGAACAAGGGTGAGTTTTGGTTCTGTGACCCGAAAGACCCTAAGAACAGGTTCCAGATCAAGTCTGAAATAATTGGCGACTCTGCAAAGTTCTTAAAAGCTGAAACTGTAGTGGATACTATGATATGGACCAATGAAGATGATGAGGAGATTATGGTTGGTGTACGCATGCCTGTAAAAGTAACTCTAGAAGTAAAAGATGCACCACCGAGCACAAAAGGAGACACTCAATCAGGTGGTGGCAAAATGGTAACACTAGAAACTGGGGCCACTGTAACTGTTCCTCTATTTATTAATACTGGTGATATGCTAGTTATAAATACAGAGACTGGTGAATACGTAGAGAGGGCGAAATAGTGGAAAATAAATGAAGCAAAAATAGAAGCGCGGCCACGAAGTGGCCGCGCTTCTATTTTATTTTTTGTTTGATTCACCTCTCTACAACTGATACTTTGACAATATCTCCCCTTCTACTTCTTCACGTGGGCGGCCGTATTTGATATAACTCAATTCTCTTAAGTCTTTTAACTTAGATTTGTCGCCAGCAGGTGTTGGATATGTAATCATATTGAATGGTTTTTGTGGCTTGTTGTCTGAGAGTAACTTGATATAACAATTATAATTCTCGATACGCATCAGGTCGCTGGCTGTGAATGTTGGTGCGAATTGCTTCTCAAGATAAGACGCATCATCTGGGCCAACACGAAATGCCGCCATGGAGCCAACATTACCGAACACAGCACCCTTGATGTCTTCTGGTAATTGGCCTATGTATTGATGAGCCAGATTAAGTGACAATCTGTACTTACGAGCCTCGGACAATATTGCCGCAATAGATGGAGTGGTGACATTCTGAAACTCATCGATATAAAGATAAAAATCTGGTCTCTCTTGCGAGTCAACACGGGCCAGGGCCGCCTGCAAGAACTTGCCAACAAGTATAAGACCTATTAAATAGGCATTAATGTCTCCTAATCTACCCTTTGAAAGATTAACCAGAAAGATTTTCTTCTGATCCATTATCTCGCGTATATTGAACGCGGACTTTTCTTGAGCAATTATCGGCCTCATTATGTCATTAGACAAGAAATTATCAAACTTTGAATTAATATACGGCACCCAATTAGAGAGACCTTGCTCACCAGTGGTAGCCTCCGCATTTTTCCAGAATTGGATAATAAGCGGGTTCTTGCATTTAGATAACTTGTAATCACGAAAGTCCTTATCAGACAAAACGCGCGATATCTCTAATACTGTATTGCCACTCTCTGGATGCTCCATGACTAGTAATGCTGAATTACGGAAATACTGCTCAAATCCTGGTCCCCCCGCAGTCTTCATGTCGAAGAGCTTGTTAAATATACTCAGCATCTCATTAACCACGAATGTCTTGGTTTCTGGTCTCTCTATATCGAACTCCATCATATTTAACCCCATCGGGCGATTGGTATAACTAGGATCAAAATAAACCACATCCTCGTATCTCTCTGGAGGAATACATGCCATTATATCTTCCAGGTCTGATCCGTGCGGATCTATAAAGCAACACCCATGCCCTGCCAATATATCTTGGACTATCATGTTTTTAAGTATTGTGGTTTTACCTGTACCCGTCTGACCGATAACATACATGTGGCGCATACGATCCTCGTCCTGCATGTATATTTTTGTATCTATTGATCTATAACTGTTGAGCCCGAGCAATGTTCCTGATTGAGGCAAATCCAGTGGTGCTGGCGCAGTGTTCATATTTGAGACACGCATTTGATTGAAATCTTTTACATAGCTTGGCACATGATACAGTGTCGCTAATTCAGAAAAATTTAAAGGTATTGCTATCTCATCACTCCACAACCTGTATGTAAAATTATGCGTCATCTTTGTTAAGTGTTTGCCATCTATGTCTTTCCACTTGATACTGTTACCGTTCACATCTGAATACTGCATAAAGCTAGCTTTTAGATCAGACAATATACCTTCTGCTCTTTGCTTATCATTGGCACTTGCCATTAATACTATATTAGTATCAACTATTGTACTAGAAAGCTTCTCAGCTATACCTTTTTCATACTCATTATCCAAAAACTTTTTCTTGTCTTCATCTTTCATTTCTATCTTGTTCCCATTTTCATCCACCTGTTTACTGTCAGAAGAAAAAAGTTTACCCCAAAAAGTCTGTCTCTTGATGGCTTTCTCAAAATTGTCACCATTCTGCATACTCTCAAGTATTGATGAATACCTTTTTCGCAATCTGTCTCCCGCTGGCTTAACTATTATCTGCATAGCCGCACCCTCGCCATCCTTTTTTAATTTGGTGAATGCATTCATTATCACACTTATCGGGTCTCCCTCTAGATTCTTATATGTCTTAAAAGGTATAGCCGAGTCACGAGTCTCAAGAGCGCTAGAGCCAACATTGTAACCAGCATGATGAAAAATATTATAATCCCTTAAATGCGGTCTAACTTGTATGCCAGGGAAATATCCTTGTAAAGTTTTTTCTAGTATCGCCTCTATATGTTCTGGTACAGCTATGTACATAGTGACTTCGTTGGATCCATTTGAAACAGACAATTCTAAGGTGTAATAATCATTATCCTTGTTGTCTGTATCTCTTGCGACACTTTGAAGGGCAGCAAACATTTGTTCCATTAATGCTATAACTCTTTTGCTATCTTGCTTGTCGTCACCATCTGCCGGAGGAGGCACTATTTCAAACAATTTAAGATGTAATGCCTTCCAGTCTGATTTTGATAACTTATTATCATCATTGTCATACCCAGAAAGTAAATACTGCACTAGAAATGAATGGAAATTATCCTCTATCTCTGCAGAACCAGTGTGTGCAGCTACCTCCATTGCAAACCTAACACCCCTATCGAATGCAATGGATGCGAGCTCAACAACATGCTTGTCTTCTAGCGTGCCTGTAATTGACTTAACCTTGAGGGCCACCTCTTGCATACGCTTGTCTGGGTTATTTGTAAACATCTGTACTGGCTTCTCAGCATGTTCACGGAGCGCCGACGCAGCATGCTCCTCATCGGTAAACTTGCGCGGCAACTTCTCGGCGGCGGC
>CAZGVC010000012.1:0-3238 GCA_964529065.1 uncultured Candidatus Saccharibacteria bacterium | reverse complement strand
AATATCTCTCCACCATTTTCTGTTACTAATACAGTATGTTCAAAATGCGCGCTGCGTTTACCGTCACTGGTTACAAATGTATACCCATCTTCAAGCAAATCCACTTCATCAGTACCCAGGTTAACCATCGGCTCAATAGCCAGAACCATGCCGGCTTTTAACTTTATACCTTTCTCTCCCATATCAAAATTAGGAACATATGGCTCCTCGTGAACTGCATAACCAACACCATGACCAGAAAGCTCTTTTACTATTCCATACTTCTTTGGTATAGCTGCTTCTATGGCTCTCGATATGTCCTGCACATAATTGCCAGCCTTGGCCATCTTAATGCCTGCGAGCATGGCTTTTTTTGTTACCTCTAACAACTGTTTGTCTTCCTCACTACCTTCACCGCATATAACAGTCACAGCGTGATCACTTATCATCCCCTCATGCTTCACGCCTCCATCAAGAGAAACAATATCCCCCTCCTCCAAGACGCGGTCGTCTGACGGTATACCGTGAACTACTTCATCATTAACACTAATACATATACTGGCCGGGTATGGATACTCCGCACCGAATGGTTGATAATTGAGGAATGCTGGCTCATCACCTTTTTCT
Organism: uncultured Candidatus Saccharibacteria bacterium; assembly: GCA_964529065.1. GTDB lineage: Bacteria > Patescibacteriota > Minisyncoccia > Phycocordibacterales > UBA5272 > JAUPVO01. Next base: position 2,632 of record CAZGVC010000012.1, on the reverse strand, counting down.
ATGATCAGCTTATAAGCCAGATCATCAAGATAACCCGTAGTCACTCCTGGGCGGACCTCCTTAGCGACGGCACGAACAACCTCAGCTAATCTGTGGGCGCTGACTCTTAACTTCTTAATATCTTCTTCTGTTTTTATACTAGCTGACATTCTTAATTCTATTTATTATTTCATTATGGACATCTCCAATGCTTTGCATGCCGTTTATATCCAAAAACTTATACTTTGTATTCTTAGAATAATACTCTACTATAGGTAACACCTCTCGGTCAAACCAGCTCAGACGACTCTCTATTCCTGTCTTCATGTCATCGGCTCTACCTCTTGAGTTCAGCCTGTCAGTAGACCATTGATTGTTAACATTTAAATACAAAACATAAATATTCTTATACTCATAAAAATCAAGTGTTTCTTCTAACATTTTAGCCTCCTCGAATCTTCTAGGCGAACCATCCAGGAGAACATTAGTGCCTTCTTCAACATTCTGCACAAAAAGGTTAGTAACATTCCATGTCGCAAATGACTCGGGGCATAACCCCCCAGCATCAATCAAAGATTTGATTTTCTTTGCTGTGTAGCTGTTGCCTTCAGAAAAAGACCTAAAACTCTTACCTGTAGTTAAGTATTTTATATCTTGCGCACCTTGATTATTAAGATATGTTTGGAGCAGTTCAGCTTGAGTTCCCTTACCAGAACCAGATCTACCTATTAAGATAAAAAACTTTTTATCCATATTAGAAGCTACCCGTTCCATTAACTACACAATCACCACGAACATCAATAACAGCTGATGAATTAGCTGAGCTACACAATGTTGTACAAGCTGTAGGATAATCTAACCTATACACAGTTGTTGCGCGAGTTTTGTCATCATAATCTTTACAAACTGGCTCAATATTCCTAAATGTACCTCTGTTCCCTGGCATACCAGAAGACAAGCCATCCGAAACATTAGAAGGACACTGTGCAAGATTGGCAATCAAGCTCTCTGTTGGTATAACTGTTGTCCCGCCAGTGTAGTAGCCGCCCGGTGCATTAGGTGGAAATTCTCTGTACACCAATGTTGTATTAACTGTTCCATATTGCGCACCAGAGAGATTAATTGTACATGCTGAGTTAGATATTGTTCTGGGTGTAAAATTAACCCCCGTGCCAGTCCCTGTTCCGGTGCTAGGAGAATTAGATGTTGGCTGGGACTGGGTGTCTAAACTTAACATATTCTCGAATCTGACATACGGAGGCTCTGGTTTTATTCCTCCAGCCGCTGAAACATAATTAGGCCCATAAAGAGCCGATATATACCATTTGCCTGGAGAAACTTTAACTTCAGTATAGATATTTCCAGTATAGTCAGTTGTTGTTATTGTACCCTGTGACCCACTAATAGAACCGCCGAATCCATACACATTAGTTGAAGTTCCAGGGCACGGTGTATCACTTATGAATATAGCAGATGCAGCCGCTGTGCTGTTAGACAGACCGACGGCACGCACCGACCCACCAGCATAACTTGCGCCACCTTTGAAATTAACTGGGTACACATCCAAACCCACATTCTGACCACGAACATAATCAAAATGACCATTAGATCCCAGTTCTGATTTAGTTATTGAAGTAGCACATATTCTGTCCCATCCAAGCTTGTCCTCAGGTTTTTGCCAATAGCTAAATTGAGACAATATACGATCAGCCCCGGCTTTACCCAGAGCAGACTGCGTCCCACCGTTGCCCAGAACCATTCTTGGTCCCGTCGTTACACCAACAGACGAAGACTGCCCTAAATATTTCTGAGCGAAATCTGAACCAAATTCAACTCTTTGATTACATTTATCTAAATTAGGAGAACCTTCTGTGCCTGGCACCACACACTCGCCATCAGATTTGATATTGATATACCAAGTTCCAGATGATAGATTAACTACCGAATTACTTGTTCTTGCATCATTAACAGTAAAATATCTCCACCCATCAAAACCACCCTGTAAAACAAGTTGAGACGACGGGCCAAAATCACAAGGATTCTTTGAAGCTGTTATACGTTTATTGCTTCTTAAGCCTCCTGATTTTATCTCTACCGTCATTATTCTAGGCAAAGCCGCCAGATCTAATCCTCGTGTCGAAGCATCATTAATTTCAAGCTTGATACTGTAAGACTTAGAATACACGAAAGGGACTATGTCGACATAATATGGCCCAGATGGTGATATGGTATAGTCAGGATAAGAACCAGAACAATAATTTACAACAGGATCTGTCGTTGTTATTACTCCAATTTTAGTTCCATCACTACTAACAGGCGGCAGCCCAACCCAACTTCTGACCGTACTTAAAATCTTAGGTGAGATAATATCTTCTATAGATAAGCTCTTTGGTATAGTGACACCTAAGTCATTATAATCAGCATTACCCGTTCTTGTTTTCGGATTACTTATAGTGTTTGCAACAACAACTGTGTCTGATTTTAAGATATCGCCCACTTCTGCTGGTGCCAAGTTTTGTACCGAACCTTGCCAAGACACAACCTTGTGACAAGTAGTATTACGATTTGGATTAGACGTGTTTTTGTCAGAACAATTATCCAAATATTGGAAAGTTACATACCAAGTTCCAGTTGTTAAGTTAAGTAAACCAGA
>CAZGVC010000011.1:7758-13054 GCA_964529065.1 uncultured Candidatus Saccharibacteria bacterium | reverse complement strand
TAATTCCAATTGAAATAAATATTCCTAATAAACTCAAAAGTAATTTTGACATGTGGGCGGTACAGGAGTCGAACCTGTGACCTTTTCTACGTCAAAGAAACGCTCTACCAACTGAGCTAACCGCCCTTATGAAGGTATTTTATCACAAACTACTCGTGATGATAAGATGAACCAGAAAGTATCATGTGAGCGCGATAAACTTGCTCATAAAGCATGACTTTGCAAAGTGCATGAGGCCAGACCATGTTACCAAATGCTAATGTGTAGTTGGTACGATGTTTCAAATCATCATCAACGCCGTATGCCCCACCGATCACAAATACAATTCTCTTCTGACTGTCTGCCATTCTGTTCTCGATTAGCTCGGCGAACTCCTCGCTCTTTAGATTGCTACCGTGCTCATCCATTAGAACAACATAATCATCTGGCTTCACCCTTTTTAATATTGATTCTGTTTCTGACTTTTTGTCGGAATGAGTTATCGCCTCTTCTTCTACATCTACGAACTTGCTCAGCCTAAGCTTGTACTCTTTGCAATTGGAGTCATAGTCTGTCGTTTTCTTGCTGACACTGAGTATGAGTATTTTCATTTGAATATTCTAACAAATATAAAAGGCTGCCGCTACGCGGCCGCCTTTTATATTTGTCTCAAACCTTTTTTTAGCAAGCACAAGTCTTAGACCCATCCTTGTGTTCGCACATACCCTTTGGACATCCACATTTACCACCCCAAAGAGAATATCTTCCAGGACCAGAGAAAACCATAGCAAGTGATACAGCTAAAAGTAACAATTGATACTCATAACCATTGCCCATCATGCTGTAACCATTAGCAAAGTGAACTTTAAAAATAGCCACAAGCATAACAATGCTGAGCAGTACTCCTGCGTACATTGTATACACTCCAGCAATAAGTAGCAGACCACCTAATAATTCAACAAGACCGACAAACATAACCATGTTAGAACCACCAAGGCCAATTTGGCTAAAGAATCCTGCGAACATTTCTGGATTCATAATTTTTGGATAACCATGAACAACAAACGCGATACCAGCCACAACTCTAACTAATAACAAAGCTAAACTATGATTGTATTGTTTTAAAAATTGCATAAATTATTTTGAAAGTAAGTCTTCTAGACTTAATATAAAGTATATAACATTTTTGTGATATAATTGTCACAATATGAAGCTTTTGGCAATAGAAACAAGTTGCGATGAGACAGGCGTAGCAATAATAGAATTCAAAAAGGAATCTGATAATTTCAAGGTTTTAGCTAATTTGCTTATATCACAAATAGATATACACAAGGAATTCGGGGGGGTATATCCGAATCTAGCCAAACGCGAACACACCAAAAACCTGCCAATCTTGATAGACAAGTCTTTAGAAAAAGCAAAACTTGATATAAAAGACTTGGACGCTATTGCTGTTACTATGGGTCCAGGTCTAGCTCCAGCGCTTTGGGTTGGTGTGGAAGAAGCGAAAAGGTTGGCAAAAGAAAACGATATACCTCTGTACGGTATCAATCACATGGAGGGTCATATATACGCCTCGATCGTAGAAGAAAAAAAGAAAAATGAATACATTGTAACCAAACCAAAAGTACCCGCATTGGCGCTATTAATATCTGGCGGACATACCGAGATAGTATTCATGCCGACTCTTGGCAAATATCAAAAGGTTGGCGAGACCTTGGATGATGCAGCAGGAGAAGCATTCGACAAGGCAGCTAGGTCACTAGGCTTGGAATATCCTGGTGGGCCAAAAATATCAAAACTTGCAGATAACGCCAGAAAACGTGGGGCCGTAACACCGGAAAATATTAGACTGCCGAGACCGATGATTAACTCTAAGACTTTAGACTTTTCATTTTCTGGACTCAAAACAGCAGTAATGTATGCAGCTCAGAAAAACGAGATCAACAATGAGTTAAGAGAAGTTTTTTGTATGGAATTTGAAAATGCTGTAACAGATGTAATTGTAAAAAAAATTGAGACTGCTGGATTTTTATATAATGCAAAGACATTAATAGTCGGTGGTGGTGTCTCGGCGAATACGCACATAAGAGAAGCTGTAGAGAATGTATGCAAAAGAGGCGGTATGGATTTGTATTTACCTAAAAAAGACATGTCTACAGATAACGCCCTCATGATAGCAATCATAGCTATGGTTAAAATACAAAATAACACTGAACCAGATTCTAATCTTAACTTGTCGGCGCAAAGCAATCTTTCTCTTGGGGCAAAATAAAAAACATTTACTCTGTTCGCAAGCGAGGTGCTAACTCCAACAACAAATGCCTTATGTGAGTGCGGTCGCTTGCGAGCGGAATAAATGTTCCTGTTTTTATTATAACAAATATAAAACAAAATATACAAACATAAAACGCGCCTAATGGCGCGGTTTATGAGGACATTTGTTGTTGTTGCAAGCTAACACACTTTGTTGCAGCTCACTTGTTTTATTTTAACAAAGCAACTAACGATGCGTCAAGTCTCTTGGCTGATTCTGGATCTTGGCTACGCAACATTTCTAATTTAGCTTTAGCTTCTTTTTTGTCGCCAGCTTTTGCTGCTGCCTCTATGTACTTCTCAAGAGAGAATTGATAAGTTGGCTCAGAATTATACATTTTCTTAGCGAATTCATACGCCAAAGCATAATCATTGTTAGCGAATAATGTATCAATGTAATCTCCAACTATACCCTGCTTATTAGGCGCTAGCTCTACGGCTCTTGCTCCATACTCTTTTGCTTCGGCTAGGTGATTGGTATATCTTAAATACATAGAATAAAGTGATAGATTCCTAGCATTAGGGTGAGCTTGTATGAGTTCAAGCATCTCTTTTTCAGCTAGAGCTTGGAACTCGGCCAAGTCTTTTGCTGTAGACACCTTGTCTTTTTCTGGTATCTTGCTTAGGTCAAGATTTGAAAAAGAAGACACCTGACTTAACATTTGTTCAGCGATTTCATTCTTGCCGTAACTGCCTGTCTCAACCGCCGACTTGAAATAAGCTAAAGATTTGTTGACTGCAACCGGAACATCTTCATATTTAGACAAAGCACTCGTAATACGAAGCGCGGACAAAACATCAAGATTGGCAGACAAAGGTTTGAATACAGTGTAGGTAAATAAACCTATACTAACAACCGAAGCTGCAGCCAAGTATGTATACATAACAGCATTGCTTACATGTTTCTTATTTTTAAACTCTTCTTTTATGTGACTGTCTGTGTCACGAGTACGTGAAGCTATATAAGCGAGCACCAACACAAACATTATCAAGCTAATAAGATTATCAAACACGAATATATTGTGAACAAAATATCCAACCAAAAGACCAGTTAATAGAGACCTCTCGGTTACACTCATGTTATTCCTACCCTTACTACCCCACAACATATAAATAGGTGTAAGGTATAGAGCAAGATAAGCAACCAAGCCTAAAACTCCACCAGCAACAAGCCAGTCAAAGAACACATTGTGAGCACGGTCGAACCATGGTTCTTGTTTATACATTCTAGGGTCATAATGCTCCGCGAACACTGTAGAATAATTCTCTTGCCCATATCCTATAACTTTTGTTTTAAGAGTCTCAGACCAGCCGTCAATACTCATCTTGCCATTTAGAACACGAGACACAATTGTAATCTCTCCAAATGTCTTAAGCATGTCAGGGTAATAATCATTTGCAATCGAATTACTAGCCTGAGAGATAGTCGGTATGTTAATAGTAGTCAACCTTTTTAAGAAAACAGACTCATTTGCGAATTTGCTAGCTTTTACCATTTCAAAAGCCGAAACCATTAACATCGGAATTAAAACAAAAGTCACAACGGTAGAGCCCAAGATAACGGCAATTTTAGTTGATTTAGTTTTAGTCTTTTTACTTAGATAAAAAGTTATAAGACAATACGCTGAGACTATGGCCCCAAGAACTAAACCTAAATAAGATCCACGTGTCTGTGTATACACAAGAAGAAAAGCATTCAGTAGACCAACCAGTATCATTGGCCAACTGCCAACCTCACCTTCACTGAACTTCTTAGCCAAATTAAAGCCTCCCCAGAGTAGCCCCGCCATACCGATGAACCAAACAAGTGTTCCAGCTCCAGCAAAAGATGTAGCTGTACCATTAGCATTTGCCATCTCTATGAATCTACTGAAGAGAACCAGCAAAGATGAACCAACCACCATCCATATCGCGCGCCAACCTTGAACGCCGCGCCATTTTTTAGTCTTAGCAGCGAGCATCACTCCTATAAAAGCGAAGAAAAGTGTGTAGATACCATAATATGCCGAGTTACCTAATGTAGAATCTAGACGCAAACCATTACCCATACTTGTTGGGTATGCAACATTAATATAATCAGCAACCTTGGCGCCATACAACTTGGTTACAAAAAAGTCTTTCTGTCCTAATGCCTGCAACACAGCTTGCGCAGACACGGCAATGTTGCCAACTATGAACCACCCCATTGCACGCATCCAATCCTTGTCTGTTTTGTAAACAGAATAAAGAATAGTGAAATATATAAATAGATGTAAATGAGTGAACCACCCCTCGCTACGTTCAAAATTAGAAAAGAAAGATAGATACGGATTCACTCCCAAAATATTTGCTATACAAATAATTACAAGGAATGCAGAATAAGAATAAAACACCAGAGACCTCTTGGGCCTGTATGCAGGCTCAAGTGCAGCCAATGCAACCCAAGCAATAAACGAAATCTCAATTAAAAACCTGAATGAGAAATTTTTACCAGTTATATAAGGGAAAAATGTTGACTCTGAAACAAACCAAACCAAAAGCGGAACAATTGCAAAAGATGTATATATAACACCTTTAAGAAAACCTGATAAGTTCATATTATGATCTATTTATATTTGATTAATAGCTCAAAGTATAACACGACAAAAGAGCTTACAAACTCTTGACCATATAGGTATTTTGTAGTGTGTAGCCGCGTTTTTTGTAATACTCTCGCACCCCCACACCAGCTATAATACTTAACTTTTTATACTTTAGATTGTATTTGTTATCGCCATTAGCTATCTCCTCCGCACGAGCTAGTAACTTCTTACCCATACCTGTGTGTTGCGACTGATTACCCTCCTCGCCAACTCTTTTCATTGTTCCATAGACATGCAACTCGCGTACCAGAGCAGAATCATTTAGTAGCTCGTCTATTTTATAAGCATCTGTATTAATCAAAACGTCTTTTTCAAATTGCAAACTATCCTCCTGCCACTTTCTAATACCCCAATTTAAATTACTTTTTGTAGAAAGAGAA
>CAZGVC010000011.1:6250-7658 GCA_964529065.1 uncultured Candidatus Saccharibacteria bacterium | reverse complement strand
GGAAAGAAAATTCATATTCTCTTTCGGTAACCTTAACCTCAAAAATCCAGCTAATTTATTTTCTTTTTTATTCTCAAATTGCAAGAAACATTCATAACCATGAGCTGTCTCATACCAACTTTCAGTTAATTCAAAATCATTTGGATCAACTTCGGCGTCGCGTATCTCACGTGCGCGTATGTCTACCTGCTGCACACCACGAGCTTTTTGATATTTGTCTACCTCTTCACGAAGGTTACTCTTCTTGCTACCAAGAATAATATAGTCCGCCGGTATGTCACGTATCATACGAATCAGTCGGGTATAGCTTGGTACATAGCTCTCACAGTCAGCGAGCACACGGGTTAACAATTCATCATCATAAGCCTTATAATCAATCTTATTTTGTGTTACTAGTTTGTAAAGCAGCGAGCCTTTTAACACCATATTTGGATATATTTTCATCATGTCAGGATGATGATCGAGACCATTATAAAGTCTTCTGAACATCTCCACGTCCATCTCTGGGGTTGATGTTGGGAGATTGGGCATCATGTGATACACGACTTTGAATCCATAATCGCGAAGCATCTCGGTACCTCTAGCTATAGCCTCTGCAGTCATCTCGCGCCTATTGAATGCCAGCACGTCATTGTCCAAATGCTGAACACCGAGCTCAACCTTGGTCACACCCAAGTGACGTAACCACTTCAGCTCAGAGGGGATAATATAATCCGGTCTAGTTTCAATCGAGAGACCGATGATGCGCGCATGAGCAGTCTCATTAATTTTTTGCAATTGCTCCAGTGTGTAATCGTTGTCTTTTGCTATCAACTCTCGCCCCTCCTCGACCGCTCGCCAATTATTGCACGCACGGAATGCCTCACGAGTGAATTCCTCTTGATAATCTTTTTTATAAAAGTTAAAAGTCCCTCCAATGAATATCATCTCTACCTTATCTACCGGGTGACCATTCATAGTGAGTGCTCGCAACCTAGTCCAAATTTGCTTGTAAGGGTCGAATCTTTGCATCAAAGCGCGCGCGGCGGCTGGCTCACGAGACAGATATGACTTTGGCATATTCTTCTCAGTTGGACAATATATACACCTACCTGGACAAGTGTATGGCTTGGTTAATAGTGACACGACAGCGACACCTGAGTTGCTGCGAACTTTTAATCTCTTCAGAATATTCTCAGTCTTCACATTACGCACTGCTACCCCTTCAGCTACTAGCTCATTATACAGTTCTAGAAGTTCAGGATTATTCGGCATCTGCCCCTTAGCGTCAACTTTGTTATTTATTTTCTGTCTGACGGCTATCCATCTATTCCTCCAATATTCCTCACGCGCAACAAAACGCTTGAGCTTCGCAACGTCAACTTCAGATACAATATTTTCAAAAATATTAGAAATCATTTTATTTATA
>CAZGVC010000011.1:0-6150 GCA_964529065.1 uncultured Candidatus Saccharibacteria bacterium | reverse complement strand
GTAATGGAAGAAGATTTTGATCCGATTCGCCACACAAGAGATGGCTACAACACAATCGCTAATGAGTGGGACCAGACCAGGCAGCAGCCATGGGTGGAGATTAATTCTTATATAGAAAAGTATCTAAAAGATGGACAGAAAATTATCGATGTTGGGTGTGGCAATGGTCGCGCATTGTTTCTACTTAAGAATTATAAAAATATAGAGTATCTCGGTATAGACAACTCTGAGAACTTGATAGAAAAAGCAAGGAACAATTTTCCTGAATTCTCATTTGAACATTTTGATGGGTTAGACTTTTCAAAATATAAAAAGGAATATTATGACGTACTGCTATGTGTTGCGGTTGTGCATCATATCCCAGAAGACAAAATAAAAACATGGCTGGATGACACGGCATCACTGGTTAAGAGTGGAGGGATTATTTTTATAACAACTTGGGATGTATTAGCCGGCAAGAGCCGTGAACACTTGGATGAGGAGAACAAGGGACTGTTACCTTTCATGCATTACAAAAATATTAGATTTGTTAAGTCTTATACAAAAGAAGAACTAGAAAAATACCTCTCCCAAGCTGGATTAAAAATTATAGAGTCAGGATACGCCAGTCGTGAGAGTGGTGAGAAGAATATTTTTATTGTGTGTCAGAAACAGTAATGGTGTATATATCAGGTATCGCGCTAGTTGATTTTAAATAAACCTTGCCACCGTTAATCCAAGAGTTTTGATTGAAATAAAAGTTAAGTATCCATCTATCACCATTAGGTATAGCATCATATACACCTGGCTTGTACTGACTCTGCAATGCTACAAAGTTATCCGGATTAGAACAATTGGATTCGCCGCTACGCTCAAGACATATTGTTGTTGGTGCAGACATGTCAGTCTTATAAGTAAAATATAAATTATTAACTGGATTGCGTAGTCTGTAGAAAACTCCAGAATTAGAAGACAGTTTTGCTGTAGACACTGGAGTGGTTACGACTGGCGCAGTATTATTCTGATTAACATTAGTTGTAGGTATTATTGTTGTTGTTTGTGATTGAGTGGCAACTGTTGTAACCTTCTTTGTAGAAGAATAAGTAACGACTACACCACGTCTAGCTCTCTCAATTGCGGACTGGTCCCCGCGACATGTAATGGCAGCGATGGATGCGCGAGTATTCGGTCCTACATATCCACGAACATCAACATTGTGTCTAGCTTGCCACAACCTAACTGCTGCTTCTGTATTGCGACCGAAATATCCAGTTGGCCACATCTCCATATATCCAGTGTCAGATAAAAACTTTTGCAAAGTTAAAACTTGAGAAGCGCGAGAACCGTACTCCATGAATTGAGTCATAACAGTACAAGGATAATTAATAGCATTATCAGGGGCCAAGCCCGAAGGTATAGCTGAGCCGTATGAGTAACCACCAGTACCCTGTGAACCAGAATTATTATTACCAGGTGATGTTGATGTATTTGAATAGCTATCCTCACAAGCAGACACAACTGTTGGTGTTACGTTATCATCTTCACCTAATAGACTGGTATACAGGTCATAAGCCGATTGCCTGTCTGGTGTATTAAAAGTTACACCTTCAAGATTAGAATAAACAGTGTCCATCAGTGTACCTGATAAACGAGATGATGCGCAGTTCGTAGCGGCTGCATCTCTTTTGGCTAACTCTACAGCCTGAGCTCTGGTTTGTGGATTAATAGTTAGAATATACTGTAGAGACCTAGCAACTTGATTGACAGCACTGACTTGTGGTGGGTTAAGTGAGTAGCTGGTAGTCATGCCAGCAATAACATTGTCTACGTCATCGCGTATGCCATTATTGTTATTATCCCCTGATACGCTCTGAGCACTAGCCAAGCTAAAAGTCAGAACTAAACCTAGGAGAGAAAATAGAATCTTATTCATATAACCAGTATAACCATTTATTTATCTTACTATTGTTTGTTTTCCCCATTGAACTAGATGTTGAATGCTGGGTACTGGTGGTTGCTTTATTTGATTCCATTTTAACTTTTGCTGAATAGTATTGCGTTTTAGGCTTATAAAGCAAAGGCTTTTTGAGTTGAGTATCAAGTTTTTGACTTGATGTGGAGTATGTTAATAGGCTTTTATTCTCATTCTTATACTCATTATCTACGACTGGGACCAAAACGGTGTTAGGGAATCTTAATTTTGGGTTTTTGCAAACAAAGCCAAGAACTTTGTCATTTATAACAACTGTGGCATTTTTATTAAGTAGTAAATGTCTAGCTATTTGGAATATACCTGTGTCACACATAATTGAGAATCCGCCTATGTCTGTGTCTTCGTCGTCCAAATTTTTAATTGCTACACCCGTTGCGGTTGCATGTACCGATAATCTTGGGTCCCTCACGTGGACCTTAATACTCTCGATACCATAAACAGAGCTATTCTCCACTTCTAGAAATGCATTATAGTCCCCGCTGTATTGATACACATGTGTAGTAGTTGCACCAACACCACCTGCACCATCACCATAAGACCAATACACTGTTCCTGTTATGTTATTATTCCTACTGTCCGAGTTACGTGTCTCAAAATAAGCGTTAGCACCGGCAACCGTAAATATTTCTTTGTTAGTTAACATATGTATATCACCGAGAAGATAAGTTCTCTTTGTGGTCTGAACATAAGAAGATGTTAGATTAGACGTTGAGGAAGTTGAAGAGGTAGGACTACCGCCTGGGATAACTGATGTAGTTAATTCTGCGTTGGCCGCGCCTGGTGTTGAGTTACTCTTAACCCAAACATTATTAATCAAAGAAATAGTAGCGCCAGTCCCATTAGACTCGGTGATTGGAGTATAAGTCACCTTGTTCAAGGACTCCAAAGAAGAGGAACGCATCTCAAGCGCCTCACCAGAATTAGAAATAGAAAAGGCTGAATCAAATAAATTGCCAGTAAAACTAGGGTTGTCTATTGAGAAAAAGCTAGCGTTGTCCGCAATCACTGCATATTCACCTTTTTGTAACATCTCATTACCAGAAACATAAGTGATAGAGTGATTAGTATTATTCTCATACAACTTAAGAGTCTTAACATCCACAGCGACCTCTCCATCGTTATATATTTCTATCCATTCGTGACCAGTATCAGATCCAGATGGGTCATACATTATCTCAGATATTTGCAGAGCGTAAGATTGTTTGATTACGCATAATGCAATGAATAATATAAGCGATAGCCTTTTCATAATTTTACAAATCTAATATTTTTTTAACATCGTCGTCATCTATTTGTTTTTTATGTTTAGAATTAGTGACGTCATTATTAGATTTTGCATCTGCATCCTTGCTGACTTGGACTGGAGATTCTTCTTTTTTCAAATTAACACCGAGGGCAACATTGAGCGCATCCCGCAAGGCGTTATTCTTTTTATTATCTGCTGATTGAGAAATATTCGGTATATGCGGCCTTGGTGTATCTTGAGTGTTTTTATTGTTTGTATTGTTGATATTATGTGGAGGCTTTTTATCTTCCCACTTCCTCTCTTCAACTTTTTCTATTTTCTTGTCAGATATAACTTTTTGAACTTTGTCTTTTGCTTCTTCTGCTGGAGTCTTCTTATGTCCGAACCATTCTACAACTGGTCTATACCAAGATTTTATATCCTCCTCTATGCTGCGCCTATCTTTTGCATAAAGTGCGCGAGAAGTAGCGATGACGGCTGGAACAAAGCTGTGTTCTGGTTCTGGTATTGGAGCTAATGTTTTCGCTGAGAATGGCCTCGAGCCGGCACCATCAATACATAATCTAAGATACACTTGCCTAGCTGACAAGTTAACAATGTCATCCATAGTGAATTGCGGGGCGAACTCTTTTTCTAATATCTCAGCATCTGTTGGACCGGTTCTAAATGAAATCATAGTTCCAACGTTACCGAATATCGCACTCTTCACCTCATCTGTCATTTGGTCTATATATTGATGTGCAACCGTCAGGGCTAGATTATACTTTCTGGCTTGGGACAATATTTGAGCGAAACTTTCATTAACAAAATTCTGGAACTCATCAACATAAAAATAAAATGGTGGTGAATTGCGTAATTCTGATTCGGAAAGATTGGCACGCGACATTGCTGCTAAATATATTTTTGTTACAAGTAATGAGCCAAGCAGCTTAACATTACCCTCTCCCATTCTACCGATGGAAAGATTGGCGATTAGTATTTTTCTCTTGTCCATCAAGTCACGTATATCAAATGCAGAGTGTTTTTGACCGACAATGTTACGAATAAGAGGATTAGAAATAAATTGCCCGATCTTGTTCTGTATAGCTGGTGCGGCCTCTTGTTGATACTTGTCTCCGGCCTTGGCGAATTCCTCATTCCAAAAACTTCTAACTGCTGGGTCCTTTACATTAGAAACTATGAATTTCCTGTATTCCTTATCAGACAACATTCTGTTAACACCGAGCAGCGCTTGGTCCTTGTTCTCAAGCAATGCGAGTATTATATTATTCAAAATATTCTCCATTCTGTCTGAGAATTTCTCTTCACCGAACACTTTTTTAAATGCAGCCATCAGACCCGACGCAACCAAATGCCTCTTGTCATCAGGAACCTCCTCCAAAACATTAAGACCAACTGGATAATCCAAATCAAAAGGCGCAAAATAAACAACATCACCCAATCTGTGCTCAGGGACGTACTTGAGTAGCTTTTCGGCTGATGAACCGTGCGGGTCAACGAAACATATACCCTCACCGTTCTGTATGTCTTGTATGGCCATGTTCTCAAGTAATGTGGACTTGCCGTATCCAGTCTTACCGATCACATAAGTATGCCTAGTTCTATCTAATGCCTTAATCCCAAACTTCTGCTCGCCGCCACGAAAGTCAGCAAGACCCAAATAAGTCACGCGATTAAAATCATTCAAGTCGTATTTGTTTTGATCTGACATTATTTAGTTAAAGTATATCAGCGCTAACTAAATAGAGCTTATAACTTTATCCCCTGACTCGTCTTCACTTTTCTTTTTCTTTTTCAAAGTTATTGTTGCTGACAATATAACCAGACCAGATATTATCAAAAACAAATCCTTATACACACTAGATACGTAGACGAATGGACTACATAATATTAACGCTGCAAAAATTCTTATTATGATCTTATTCATATTTACAGTGTATCATTAAAATTAACAATAATAAATCCTTATTTTACAAAGACTTTATAGGAATCTTTACTTCAAATTCACCGAAAACATAAGGCGCGACTTGATATTGTCCAAAATATAAAACCAAATTATCGCCATCATACCAAGCTACAGAATAATTGCTTCTTTTTGGGCTGGTGCCTTCTGTTAACCACTCTGTATTAATCTCGGCCTGACTCTCGGAATTAGCTCCTAGATTTTTAATCATTTGATTCTTAATATCATTATAAGCAATTTTGGAAATTTTATTTAATTGCGCTTGTGTCAAAGTTTTAGCTATGTCTATCTGTTTGTTTTCTCTGTCAAAAGAATAAACCCTCTTGTAAGCAGAGCCGTGTGCGCCAGCCGTGAATGAGTACACGTCATACACATATGACTTCGTATTATTACCTTCGGCAAAAGAATATTCGGCTTGATATTGATAAGCCATACCTTCTTGCAAGCCTATTTCTCCGGCCGTCTTGTCAGTCATTTTAAATATCTCAGTATCAGATGCCCAAGAGTAGTATTCAGACAAGACCAAGCCTTTGACGAATTCATTACTCTTTGGATAAGATATCTCGGCATCTAAATATTTTGTTCCTGTCGCAATCGTTACTACGTCCCCTTCGACAGTTACGCCATTATCCGAAGACTGGTCCACTGTATTATTATTTGCAGTATTTAATGTGTCAGTTTTCTTTGTAAACATATTATTGGCTACAAAAATGGCTACAAAAATTACGACGAGTAAGATAATCTTTTTCATAGTATAATGATAACATGAATATAAAATTCACGCCGAGACTGCAACTAGCCATTAACTTTGCTGCCGAGAGTCATCGTGACCAGAATAGAAAGAATGAGAACAAGACCCCGTATATATCTCATCCGTATTCTGTTATGTTACTAGCTTCAGAATACACCGACAACGAAGACATTTTTATCTCATGCCTGTTACACGACGTAGTCGAAGATTGTGGTGTT
>CAZGVC010000010.1:4826-13553 GCA_964529065.1 uncultured Candidatus Saccharibacteria bacterium | reverse complement strand
GCTCTAATAAAGTGAATCCGCGAACAGATAATCTCATCTTATACAGTATATATATGTATATATATTATAGGAAGGGGATAAGAAATATTAATATGTTATAATCATATAATTATGACATATGACTTAATTATTGTTGGAGGTGGACCAGCAGGAACATCTGCTGCTGTTTATGCTGCCAGGAAGCAGCTACGCACACTACTCATTCTCAAGGAATGGGGCGGGCAAAGTACTGTCTCAGAAGATATACAAAACTGGATAGGTACACCGCACAAGATAAAAAAACTAAACCAATGGTTAATGTTGATGAGGATGAAGACGATGACTGGGGATCGCTACCTCCATTCTTACAAAGAAGAAAGAAATAAAAAACAAAAGTACTACCCTTCGGGCAGTACTTTTGTTTTTTCCTACTTCACTATCACATCCTTAAAATAATACACATCATCAATGTTCCCAATAAAATGATTGCTGCCCCCAATATACCCTCCAATTACAAGAGGGTTAGAGTCAGTTCCTGACAACGGGCATGTCATATTATAGGACCCCACCATTTTACTATCCACATAAACCACTAATTTACTGGTAGTTACATCATAACTTAACATAAGATTGTGCCAAAGCTGGTCTTTAATTGATAATGATGTAAAAGCTGTACTAGAATCACCAAAATAGAAACCGAGAGTATCATTTGGAGCACTGAAGGTTGCTATAAAATAACCACACGCTCCGCCTCCACCCCACTTACTCAAAAACCTACTGTTCGCTCCAAAACCTCCAGTTCTTCTGAGCCACATAGAAAAAGAGAACGAGGAGTTGTCTAGTTTTGGATAGGTGTTATTGACTGTTGTTAAATAGTTAGTGCCATCAAATAGCAACGAAGACTGTGACGAGCTGGCATATGTGTCTGTAGACCAAGTTACTCCTGAGCCTGGTATCGTGGCATTATTCTGTACTGTATTATCTGTCTGATTGATAGCCGTGTCTTTGGTTGTGTTGCTAACCCCTTCTTCTAACTCCCATTTTGCAACAACATCATACCTTTTTATTATATTAGTGATATTTTGTTTTACTTTTGTGTCATTCGCTCTATCTAGCGCATTTTTAAAACTAGGCAATATAATAACAGACAATACTCCTATAATAGCTATGACTACTATTAGCTCTAATAAAGTGAATCCGCGAACAGATAATCTCATCTTATACAGTATATATATGTATATATATTATAGGAAGGGGATAAGAAATATTAATATGTTATAATCATATAATTATGACATATGACTTAATTATTGTTGGAGGTGGACCAGCAGGAACATCTGCTGCTGTTTATGCTGCCAGGAAGCAGCTACGCACACTACTCATTCTCAAGGAATGGGGCGGGCAAAGTACTGTCTCAGAAGATATACAAAACTGGATAGGTACACCGCACATCAGTGGCGCAAAATTAGCCGAGAGCTTGAAGCAGCACGTAATGGAATACAAAGGTGAATTCCTCGACATAAAAGATGGCTCATATGTATCATCTGCATCTCGTGATAATAATCAAGTCAAAATAAAACTAGAAGACGGATCTGAATACACCTCTTCTGCCCTACTTATAACAACTGGATCACAAAGAAGAAAATTGGATGCTGTTAATGCAGATATATTCGAACACAAAGGTCTCACTTATTGTGCTAGTTGTGACGGGCCATTCTTCTCTGGTATGGATGTGGTTGTGGTCGGTGGTGGTAATGCTGGATTCGAGTCTGCTGCCCAACTGCTCGCATATTGTAAATCAGTAACCCTACTCTCACGCAGTGCGGCCCGCGCTGACGCTATTACTGTTGAAAAATTAAAATCAAACCCTAAATTCAAATTAATTGAAAATGCAGTCCCAACCGAAGTGCACGGCGACAAATTCGTAAACGCACTCAGCTACAGAGATTCTGACGGACAAGTAAACAAATTAGAAGTATCTGGAATATTTGTAGAGGTTGGACAGATACCAGCAACTGCCTGGTGTAAAGACATAGTCACACTCGACGACAGCAACAGAGTCAAAATAGACCCTTGGACACAACAAGCAGGAGACAATGTTTGGGCTGCTGGGGATTGTACTAATATTCTGTATCATCAGAACAATATAGCCTCAGGTGACGCGGTGCGTGCTATCGAGGATATATACGTACACCTTCGTACTAAATAGGCACCTGTCAAAAACTATCATTCAAAATGATATGTTTTTGTTATAATTAACTCAACTTATGAATGAGAAGTTTTTTGTCTTCAAAATATGGAATATACTGCGACCTTTTCACAAGGACTTCTATATACAATTCCTGGTTAACTTTTGTATACAGATTAGCAAGATATTACTCACATTACTCTTAGCTGAGATCATTAACAATCTATATCTAAAAAATATTAATTTTGTTGTACTGTGGTTACTTACTTATCCTATAATTTCTTTTATATTGAATCGCGCTGAACTTTTTCAAAAGCTGCACAGCCTCAAAAAAGTAGAAGTTAAGCTGCACACTTTTCTTGAGAATTATTCAGAGAAAAACATAGACTCGAGCGACATATTAAAAACCAAAGGTGAACAAGCAATAAAAACTCTAGTTAATAACTATTTCAATTTTATATTACCCAGCTTTACATATTTAATCTTAATAGTCCTAGCTATTGCCTATTACTCACCTTTTATAGCAGCCTGGTGTCTACTCAAAATAGCCATACTCATAATCTGGGTCAAGAAGTTCACTAGTGTTCACGGCGTTATGCTGGACCAAAACGAAACCAATTGGAAGAAGCGTAGCCTTAACTTTTTAAAATTCCACACCCTGACCATCAGCTATAGCCTAACTCATGGTCACAAGCGTGAATTATTAATAATCGCCACACGTTACCTGTCGCTTATAATTGCTGTGTATCTATTCCTTCGTGGTCGCATAGGGCTCGGCAGTGTTTATGCTGTTTTCTCTTGGACCGGTGACGTCTTCACCAGTGTTGAGACAATAGTGAACAAGATAAATGAAACACAGAGGGGCATCGACAATATCAACTCCTATCTAAAAAAGATAGAAAATTAGGCACCCAGACACGTCTAAAACCAAACCTAGTTCCCGTTTTCAAAAGCCTAAAAATGTGTTAATATATTTCCACACAGGTCCCATCGTCTAATGGTTAGGACAACGGGTTTTCAATCCGTTAACCGGGGTTCGACTCCCCGTGGGATCACAAAAACATGGATATCTCAAAACTTAAAAGTTGGGGGTTCGGTACAGATGAGATTTTGGCGGACAAGCTGAAGCGATTAGTTTTAGAAGGTAAGAAGACTGCTACTACTGGATTATATAAAGATGGGGGCGCTTTACCAAAAGTAACTGATATCGCGGTAATTACTGATTACAACGATAAACCTTTTTGCATAATCGAATACACGGCAGTAAACCTGAAGCCGTTTCTTGATGTTACTTATGATTACGTATTAAAAGAAGGTGAAGAAGATGAAGACTTGGAAAGCTGGAGAAAAAGTCACAGAAACTTTTTTAATAGAGAGTATCCAGACTTATTTAGCGAAAACTCTTTGGTTGTGTGTGAGGAATTTAAAATAAAGGAAATATTAAATTAAAATACTCTTAAATGCAAAAAACACCGGACACAATTCTGCTACGTACCATTCTGACTGCTGGGTTTATTTTTGGCGCCGGCTTAGTTTTGTCGATGTATTTGAAGGAGGATGTTTTGGAATATGTTTTGATGCACCCGGTGATGGGCACGGTGGCATTTGTCGCACTGGCGGCCCTCGCGGTGGTATTCCCTTCTTTTACAAATATAATGTTTATACCTATTGGAGTTGCGACATTTGGACCATTCTGGGCGGCTGTGCTGTGCATTGTTGGTTGGTGGCTCGGGTCTGTTGCAGCATTTGCTATTGGTAGATATTATGAGGCCTATTTACTGTCCCGCTTCGCTTCTTTTCAGAATTATATGTATATAGATAAGCTGGTGCAAGATAAAAATATGTTTTGGAAATTAATATTCCTCCGCATGACATTCCCAGTTGATGTGTTGTCTTATGCATTAGCATTATTCTCAAAACGCGTAACACACAGTATGAATGCAATAACAACACTGATCGGTATCGCGCCATTCGCATTTGTATTTACTTATGCAGGAGAAATGATGTACAAGAATGTTGTGTGGTTAACAGGAGTGTTAGCAGTAGTGTTTATTGTTTGGCTAATTATAAATATTAAAAATAAATAATTATCTCTTTAGCCACTCTTCTTCTTGGCGAACTAGATGTTGATGAGGGTCAATATGATCAGCAAGGAGCATCTTAACAGCACGCTCCATACGCATACCTTGTGAACCTTTGAGATATACAACATCTCCAGCTTGTAATATTTTCAAAACTTCGCGACCAGCATCACGAGAATTCTCGCATTGTATTACCGCTTCACCATTCATACCATTGTCTAAGGCGCCTTCGGCTATGTGTCTGGCGCGATTGCCAACAGTGAACAAGATGTGAGCATTTTTGGCAGCTACGGAACCCGCCTTTGTGTGGGCCTCCTTGGTATATTCACCCAGCTCGAGCATGTCACCGAGTACTGCTATCTTGCGCTTGGCATCTAATTGACCAAGTGTGTGCAGACCATGCTCAGTCGCCAGCGGTGAAGCGTTATATGTGTCATCAATTATAATGGTGTTGTCTTTGCCTTCTAGCACTCTCATACGGCCAGCAGCACGCTTCATATTGTGAATGTGTGCAGCGGCATTGTCCAGATTAACTTTTAATTTACTTGCTACGATAATTGCTGGCAAGGCACACAATATAGGACTGTCTCCCAATACCCCATCGCAACTAAGGTCTAATTTTTTGTCGCCATCTGAATACACTTCGGCAGTAACACCAGGAACAGATAGAGAGTTTTTAATATTTTTAGCAACCCAGTCCCCGCTGTGTATACCAAAAGAGATTTTCTTGCGATTGATTTTTTCTGCTATACCACGACTGTCTTTACAATCAGAATTGTAGATGAATACACCTCCCTCCTTTACTGCCTCGGCCAAGAATTGCTTTTCGCGTACCAATTCCTCCCTATTAGCAAAATTCTCAACATGCACCGGTATTTCAGAGAATTGAGTTAATATTGTTATGTCTGTTTTTACCCATTTTGTAACAGACTCGATGTCGCCTTTGTGATCGGCGCCTATTTCTAACACAAGATATTTGGGATAAGTTGTGCCAAAATAGACACACACGCCACGATATATAACATAGAACCATTTTAAGATATTGCCCCAGCCACTCTTCTCGCCTATAACAGTGAGCGGCACACCGAATTCGCTGTTGAGACTTTTCTCAGTACCTCGCACCTGAAGGTCAGACAACGCTGCAACCACACTGTCTTTTGTACTCGTCTTTCCAAGATTGCCTGTAATACCTATTATAAATGGCTTGTGCTTGTTTAGTATCAGCTTGGCCTCGATAGTTATTATTTTGACAATGATGTATTTGATGAGTTCTTTCATGCGTATTATTTTAATTTCTTAAATGTGCGTATTCTTTACAGTCACATTTCTTTAATTTCTTTCCACTACCACATGGGCATGGATCATTGCGGCCTAGGTCGCCAACTTCATTTTTAGTTTTGGTTACCTCTTGCATACGCATCTGCATTACAACTGAATCAATATGAGTTATGAATGCTGTCAGGTCTGACTTCACACGTTCATCTAGGTGTTTGTACATAGCCAATCCCTCGCGCTTATACTCAACCAATGGATCACGCTGACCATAGGCACGCAGGTTAACTGTTTGACGCAAATTCTCCATATGCTCGAGATGGTCCATCCACACAACGTCATATATTTGAAGTAACACAGCACGAACCAGTGACAAGAATTCTCCTGGGTATTTGATACGTTTATCATTGATAACAGCAGCAACCTTTTCATCGCTACTAAGATCGGCTAATACTGACTCGATGTATTCAATATTATTCTCTAGAACTTTGCGGCGTCTGTCATACACGCTGGTGCGCTGCTGATTGAGTACGTCATCGTATTGCAAAGTATGCTTACGAGTATCGAAATGGAATCCTTCTATCTTCTCCTGTGCAGTCTCAAGAGCGCGAGATACCATCTTATTGGATATAGCCTCATCCTCAGGTATACCGAACTTGCCCATCATTGTTTTTATCTTGTCAGAACCAAAAACGCGCATAAGATCATCCTCAAGAGATACGTAGAACTGAGTCTCGCCAGTGTCGCCTTGACGACCCGAGCGTCCACGCAATTGATTATCAATACGGCGAGCCTCATGTCTCTCTGTACCGATTACGAACAATCCTCCTAAGTCACGCACAGATTCATATTCTGCATCTGTAGCGCTCGCTCCACCTAACTTAATGTCCACTCCACGGCCCGCCATGTTAGTAGCAATAGTAACAGCCCCACGCTTACCGGCTTCGGCGACTATCTCCCCTTCTTTCTCATGATTCTTGGCATTCAAAACAGAGTGTGACACACCTTCACGCTCTAGATATTTAGAAAGTATCTCATTGTTCTCAATAGAGATAGTACCAATCAACACTGGTTGACCTTTGGCATTTAGCTCTTTTACTTTCTTGGCTAAGGCTTTGAATTTACCTTTTTCTGTTTGATATATTAGGTCACCGTGGTCAACGCGTTTGATAGGGTTATGTGTTGGCACTGTTGTAACCACAAGGCCATACACCTTGAAGAACTCTTCGCTACTTGTCTTAGCTGTTCCTGTCATACCAGAAAGTTTCTTGTAGAATCTAAAATAATTCTGGAAAGTAATAGAGGCTACTGTGCGAGATTCCTTCTGCACCTCCACTCCCTCTTTTGCTTCTACTGCTTGATGTAATCCATCTGACCAGCGGCGTCCTGGTTGCATACGACCAGTGAATTCATCCACAATGATAACCTCATTGTCGCGAACAACATATTGTTTTTCTTTTATATATAAAGCCTTGGCCTTAACAGCAGTCTCAAGATGGTGCACCAATTTCATATTCTCCGCAGTGTACAGAGATGGGACTTTTAATTTTGTCTCGGCTTTTGCTATGCCGGCCTCAGTCATAGCTATGGCGTGCTGCTTCTCATCTACTGTGTAATCGACGTCTTTTACTAAGTTCTCCGCAAGTTGTGCGAAAGTGCGATACAGATCCTCACTGTCACGGGCCGCATTAGAGATGATGAGCGGTGTACGAGACTCGTCAATCAATATAGAGTCAACCTCGTCCACAATTGCAAAGTAATGCCCGCGTTGCGCAGTCTCCTCCATGCTATACACCAAGTTGTCACGCAAATAATCAAAACCGAATTCATTATTTGTTCCATATGTCACATCGGCTGCATACGCTTCACGTCTCTGTACTGATTTTAAATAATCATATTCTACTTTGTACGCCCCAGTCTCGTCACGAACACGATCTTCCTCTTTGTTCATTACTTCTGTGTAGAGGTAGCTCTTCTCATGATTGATAATACCAACACTAATACCTAATGCTGCATACACCTGACCCATCCAAACAGCGTCACGGCGAGACAGATAATCGTTAACTGTTACAACATGCACACCCTCACCAACAAGCGCATTAGCGTATGCTGGCAATGTAGCAACGAGCGTCTTACCCTCTCCTGTTCTCATTTCTGCTATGTGCCCCTTGTGTATTAGTAGCCCTCCGATTAATTGCACACGATAATGCATCATACCAAGAGTACGCCTAGCTGCCTCGCGACAGAGTGCAAATGCGATGTGTATATTGGCATCTAATTCTTTTGCTTTGTCAGACGAAGCACGTATCTGATCACGCAAAGATATAGACTTCTCCTTCAACTCAGAATCAGACAAAGCCTTGAACTCATCTTCAAGGTTTAGAATTTTTTTTACTGTCGGCTCAAGCTTTTTTATCGCACGAGAGTCTTCACTCGGAAATATTTTAGAAATTAATGACATTGCCACATTATACCACAAAAACCTACACATATAAAGCCAAAATACATATAAAAATCAAGATAATTCTGTATACTTATAATCAAATACTATGTTAAGTGTGGCTGAGATTTTAAATAGAATACTGTTCCCAAAATTCTGCTTAATTTGTAATAAAAATGGATGCCTGTTGTGTGCAACCTGTGAATCAAGATTAAAATTAAATACGACAACTCTACCTAATTGGATAATAAGTAAATATCAATATAAAGATGATAATGTTAGGCATTTACTTTTTAAATTAAAATATGGCCATGCTGCAGAGCTTGGTTTTGAACTTGGCAAATATTCTTATAACTTTTTAAAAGAGAAATTAGTATTAGCTGACTACATATTAATACCTGTACCAATTTCAAAACAAAGAGAAAGAGAGAGGGGTTATAATCAAGCCGCCTTAATAGCAGAAGGTATCGCAAGCTCAAGCGAAAATATAAAAGCCATAGGCTGCTTAACCAGAACTAAACACACTAACAAATTATTCAAAACAGAAAATATAGATCAAAGAAAAAACGAAATACAAAACTCATTTACAATAAATCCAGAACTGTTGGGTAATATACAGAATCAAAAAATTCTAATAATAGATGACATAACTACTACCGGGGTCACTCTGTATGAAATAAAAAACTTATTAATAAAAAATGGCGTGGAAGAGAATAACATCAAGGCCTACACTGTAGCACATTAACTAATCACAATTCGCACATTTG
>CAZGVC010000010.1:0-4726 GCA_964529065.1 uncultured Candidatus Saccharibacteria bacterium | reverse complement strand
AATAACATCAAGGCCTACACTGTAGCACATTAACTAATCACAATTCGCACATTTGGCTGGATAATCAACAGGTTCAGCAGAGTGCGCGCGACATGTGCCCACAAGACAAATATAATACGCACTGTTAATATCAAAATTCTGCGCCCAAGACTCTCTTGGGAATTGGCAAGCCGTGATCGGACCTCCAGCTGGACAGAATCTGATGCTGATCTGCACTATTTCCTCGCCACTAATATTCCAATGATCCCAATCGAACACGCTGCCTGGCCAGGGAGCTTTAGGCCAATTGCCATTTTGAGACAAATACGGGAGCAACTCCGCTGGTATGTTACGTGACACATCTGGCGGCCATATACCATTTTCTGCATAGTACATCCTTGCACCCTTCTCAAGTAATCTGAGTTCAAAATCAGACCTGGATGCATAAGCTTTGTTTATAACTTTCGAATATGTGCCTATTGCTAGGGTGCTTAGGACAGCGATGATAGCCAAAACAACCAACAACTCTAACACTGTAAAACCAAAAAGATTTCGTTTTTTAAAATACAAACGATTCACTTTTTGATTATACAATAAACTTATAACAAATTAATTTAGTTTATCCTTGATATCCTCCAAGTCTTGATGCATATGTTTCAGCTCTTCTTTTTCTGAGACTATCTCTTCTTCTGTTTTCTCAGATATTTTTTTCTCATTTCTAATACCACTAATGATAATACTGTCTCCTATTATTATAGATACGAACAGACCAGTTATAAGTAGCAGGGACACTCCGAAAACCATAGACCCTAAATTAGAGAATATAACACTACCCCAATATGTATTTTTCTCTAACCAGTCTGCACTGTGCCATACACCTCTCCAGAACAATATAACACCAACACCACCGAAGAATGAATAGAAAAGTGGATACCTAGCCAGACCACCACGCACATGATCCTCTAACTTATCGAAGAAATTAACTACTGTTTTCATTTTATTTAGATATTACTCCAACCTGCATGCTGCGAAGTATTAAGTTAGGTTTCTCATCACCACCATGCTTACGAGTAAACACCTCTGTGCCATCATT
The DNA here is from genome assembly GCA_964529065.1 of uncultured Candidatus Saccharibacteria bacterium. Classification (GTDB taxonomy): domain Bacteria; phylum Patescibacteriota; class Minisyncoccia; order Phycocordibacterales; family UBA5272; genus JAUPVO01. The sequence goes on along the minus strand of CAZGVC010000010.1, from coordinate 3,654 downwards.
GCCACAAATACGCATAATCGCAGACTTGCCTCCAGGATGAATAGATAGGTATTTGGTTATGTCGTAAACATTACCGTTAATAGCTGTGTAGCAACTTGTATCGTTGTTATGAGTAGCCATATCACTCATTGTAAATACTTTTGTTGTTGATTGATTATCGACTATTGGTAGCACCGCATCCTCGCCATCTGGCAATATATAAAATGCCGCAAGAAAAGCCGTAACCCAGCCAAAAATAGAAACAAATCCAGATAAGAATAATTTGGCTTTATCTCCACCATTTACTTCAGAAAACTCTTTCTGTGTAGCTATCTTCATCAATCTTCCTATTACAAATGCGTTAATAACAAGAGCCAGAACGCAGGTCATTTTTACATAGAATGGACCAGATGCTAACAATGTATCCGTATTTTGAGAGAATAATACAGCGCCAGTTACTATCATAAGTAGTAATCCCACCCAGGCCTGTTTGTGTAAACTTCCAAGCTTTACTGGGTCTATTGTGTTCACCTTACCCCTCATCCAACTAGACCCCATCCAATCAGATCTAATAATAGTAACAAAACAAAAAGCTAAAGATAGCAAGTGTAAAGGTAGAAATATTTGTTCCATAGTAATATGTAGTATACTTTAAATATTATGGAAAATACAACAAATCATGAACATAATGCTCATCATGACATGCATCACAAAGTGCATGCGCATGCTAGCAAATTAGAGTCTGTACTGGCAGACTTCTTTAAAAACTTCCCTCACCTACCAGAAGGCGGGAGAAAATTCTTGGTAGATGTCTCTCCTTATGTAGCCCTAGTGTTTGGAATACTAGGAGTAATCGGGCTCCTGTTCGGAGGTGTAGCCTCTCTATTTTTTGTAGTAGCGACACTCGGCATGGCGTTACCATTATTCCTTACTGTTATAGTTTCTCTTGCTTCTGCTGTTCTACTGCTAATGTCTTACAAAGGACTCTTAGCAAGAAGCAAGCAGGGATGGAATTATGCATTCTATAGCCAAATAGTTAGCGTAATCTCTGGGCTAATAGCTATGTTCACAATGCACGGAGGAATTATCGGAACTGTTGTTGGGGCTATCATTGGATTCTATATCTTGTTCGAAATACGCGAGCATTATAAATAAGTTAGACATAACAAAAATATGAAAGCAGAGCGCGGCCACTTCGTGGCCGCGCTCTGCTTTTCTCTTGTGTTTACTTTAAACGCCGAAACAAAAACAAATTACAAACTCTCTACCCTTTCTATTTCTCTTATTGATGTATTGCGATGTATTATCTCGTCATTACGCACAGACAAGAAGAATTCATATTGATTAACAGGGTTGCGCCCATACCATCTGAGGAATTCACTGTCTATTGTTTTCTTCTTTAACTCCTCACCTTCATCTCTTAAGAATTGACTGTATGAATCAAATGCATGCTGTTCGAAAAGATAATTAAGCTGATAAGAATATCTTGGCTTTATCATATACAAAACATAAGACATCCAGAAATAGAAGAAAGCAAACAACATAGGAATAAGAGTATGTCTTATGACGCCCGCTCTCTTATGCTCCTTCTTTGCAAGTTGAGATATCACAATCACATGCATAGTCTCATTCTCGGCTGCAATCCTTGAGAACTCGGCTATTTTCGATAACTCCATAGCCTTCTTCTCATTTGAATAGAACAATGTCTGCAGAGTGAACATTGCCGAGTCCCATGAGTGATACGGCACACGCGCAATAACCTCAACTGCCCTGAATTTTAAATACGACGCCTTGAATCCATACACGACATTGCCAGCAGTAACCATGAACCAACCCAAGATACGTGGTATTAGTGCCGGTCTATAATTATCATTACACTTTTTATAATCTTCGAGAACTTGATCATCGTTTAACTGTTGACAAAGTAGCTCGAATTCTTGATTTTCTTTTCTTGCTTCCATATACAAAAGTATATTCCTGCCAAGTAAAACTAGCAACTACAGATTTAAAATTTCTGGTCTTTTTATAATTTTAGATTTGTCATTTTTCCAAGAATCATCAACGTCTATATACAACTCTATCTCATTATTATCTGGATCTAATATATACACGCTGTGTGTCACATGATGATTAGCAGACCCGACAACTTCTACACCATGCGATTGCAAATCCGCTATCGCCTCGCGCAACTCGTCATCACTATTACCAACCTTGAACCCAACATGATACAACCCTGGAGTCGGATACGCTTCAGACCTTGGACTGCCACCAACTTCGATCAGTAGCATCTCGTGATGAGTTCTACCTGAAGAAAACATAGCAGTGTGTTCGTCTCTGTGTATCTCTGTGAATCCTAATACGTCACGATAAAAATCAGCAGACTTTTTTAAATTAGAAACATAGAATACAATGTGGCCCAATTCATGTATTTTCATAATTACAATCCTAACATGAAATAAAACTGATTCTAAGTTGTATAATATGTATATGAAAGTAAATTACAAGTTAACCAGTGTTGTTTTGGCTGTATTATTGATTATTATTCTCGGATGGGTGTTCACCTGGAGAATAGAAGGTCGCAGAGGAGATTATAAAAACTTTGAAAGAGGCGACATGATGCACAACAACATGAGGCCAATGGATATGGGTGGCATGATGAATGGGATGACAATGGGACTAGAAGGCAAAACTGGGGACGAATTCGATAAAGCTTTCCTAGAGCAGATGACAATACATCATCAAGGTGCAATAAATATGGCTAATCTAGTACTCAAAAATTCTAAGAGGCCTGAGATGCTACAACTAGCCAAAGACATAATCTCGGCTCAAACAAAAGAGATTGAAATGATGAAGTCTTGGTCTACAAATTGGTTCGCAAGTTCAACAGCGCAATAATATAAATAAAAACAATAGGCGGCCGCTTCGCGGCCGCCTATTGTTTTACAAAACTTGAACCAAATAATAAACTATAAACACAAGCTAGTCTAAATTAAATATGAAAACTAATAACAAAATGTGCGAGAGCTGCCTCATGCCCTTCGACAAGGATCCTGGTGTACGTGAGAATGAAAGATATTGCTCGCTTTGCTTCAAAGATGGCGAGTTGTGCTACAAAGGTGACGACCTAAAAGAATTCCAATCCGTAGCCAAAGCGTCAATGTTACAAAGAGGTATACACCCACTCAAAGCCTGGTTCTTCACAAAAATGATCGCCTACGCCCCGAGGTGGAAAGGTGTGAGTAGAAACTAACTTAGCGATCCTTATCTCTAAACAATCTAAACAAATTAATACTATTGATATATATATATCAAAAAATTACTTAAAGTTCTCCCAAGAACCTCCATTTTGTAAATTTACAAATCCATATCTCTCTAAAATATTCACAGCCTGCCCCGCCATGTTACCAGATCGGCAGACCACAACGACATTTTTATTCTTATAACTTTCTAATTCACTAATTCTGTTTTCTAATTCTGGCAATGGGATTAATATACTGTGTGCGCCATGTCCAGAATTCCACTCATTCAAGTTCCTTACATCGAGTATTAAATCCATCCAAAACATTATACCGCAAATATCCCAAAACAAAATCTGCGTTTAGCAGATTTGTTCTGTGATTGCGGTGTTTGTTGGACAAAGTTCGAAACTATTTCGAGCAAAATCCAAATGATTAA
>CAZGVC010000009.1:7953-13725 GCA_964529065.1 uncultured Candidatus Saccharibacteria bacterium | reverse complement strand
CTGACATTGCCCAAAAGAATGAGACAGCAGCATGGAAGAGGTTGATAAAAGAAAACTATCCAGAGTACGAGAGTATTTTATTAATGATATAATGTACCCATGAATTCGCCTAGGAAGCAGCAATTTGAACAGAATTTTGAGGAGAGGTATAGAAGCTTAAATGCGGAGCAGAAGAAGGCGGTGGATGCCATAGATGGGCCGCTGCTTGTAATTGCTGGGCCGGGGTCGGGCAAGACTGAACTCCTCAGTATACGTACTGCGAAGATATTGAATGAGGGGCATGTGGCGCCGTCGTCTATACTGCTGCTGACTTTTACCGACTCGGGTGCGCAGAACATGAGGGACAGATTGGTCGGGTTGATTGGTGAGGCGGGGTACAGGGTGGCGGTGTACACTTTTCACTCTTTTGCTTCGGATGTGATATCGAGATACGGAGAATATTTCTTCGATGGGGCGCAATACAAGCCGGCAACGGACGTCGAGAGGATAGGAATAATAGAAAAAGTGTTGGAAGGGTTGCCTAAGGGTCACCCACTAGCTGGCAAGCATCCAGAATTGGGATACACATACACGAGTGACATTCTAAGTAGCTTGAGCGCGATGAAGAAGGGGAATTATAATGCGGCCGAGTGGAGGGAAATGTGTAAGAGTCTCAGCGTCGACCAGCAAGAGATAAACAAAACACTGGGCGAGATGTTCGCAGAAAGTAGCGGCAAGAGGAATTATGAATTGGTGAGGGATAATTACTTGCGTATACATGCTGAGCTGGAGAAGATGAACAGTGACCTGGCCAAATACCTAGCTAATACACTTGGTCTTGAGCTGAAGAGAAGTATTGAAACTGGTGAATATAAAAACCTTAACTCTTGGCGTGATGAATACTTTACAAAAGACACAAATGAAGGAGGAGATACAAAAATCTTAAAAGACAGTCGCAATGAGAAAATGGAGAAGTGGTTGGCCTTGGCTGATGTGTATGAGAAGTATGAGGAGGCGATGACAATGGGTGCATTGTATGACTTTGACGACATGATATTTATGGTGGCGAGAACAATAGAGAAGAATGTGGCGCTGCGCAATGAATTGGAGGAGAAGTATCAATACATAATGATAGATGAATTCCAAGATACTAATGATGCACAGATGAAGCTGGTCGAGCTACTGACAAGTTCACCAATCAATGAAGGTAGACCGAACATAATGGTGGTGGGTGATGATGATCAGGCTATATACAAATTCCAAGGGGCCGAGCTGTCTAATTTGTATAAATTTAGGAATAAGTATCGAGACGTGCAGATGGTCGTCCTGGACAAGAATTATCGCTCTACGCAGCAAATTTTGGACCAGGCGAGGAGCCTAATCACCAAGGCGGAGGATAGACTAGAGACTAGATATGGAGGGGAAATTAACAAGAAAATCTCTTCGGAGAATAGGAGCTTGGCAAAGGGAGAAATAATAGAAAAGTCATTCGACAATCAGCATAGCGAGCTGGACTATGTAGCAAATGAGATCAAGAAAATAATAGAAAAAGGTGTAGTGCCGAGCGAGATATCGGTTATATCTAAAAAGCATGAGAACTTGCGCAAATTGTCCGCAATAATGAACAGTTACAAGCTGCCTTATTCTTATGAGAAGCGCGAGCACGTCCTAGACAAGCAGCCAATACATGAGCTGGTCACAATACTACGTTTCGTGGCGAGCGGCATGACGAATATGGATGAGTCATTGATACCGGAGATAATTAGTTACAAATTCTTCGGCCTTAATAGGTTGGATGTTTGGCGTGTAGCAGAAGAGGCGAGGAATGGGGTGGAAGAGGAGGATGGTGAAGGCAATCGTATATACAGAAGACGTGGCTGGCTCGAGGTAATACTGAATTCAAAAGAAGAAAAAGTTAAAAATATTGGAGTGTTCCTAGTTAACTTAATTACAAGTAGCGAGTCCGAGCCATTGCAGGAGATACTGGATAAAATAATTGGTACAAAAGAGTGGGAGATAGACCAAGAAGTGGACGACGATGCAAATGAGAAAGGTGGGGACCCCGAGTGGAACAGTCCATTCCGCGAGTATTATTTTGGAGCGGAGAATTTCGATCATAACAAGCCAGAGTATCTGGAGTTTTTGTTCGCACTTCGCACATTTGTCTCGGCATTACGCGAGTACAAGCGTGGCAGTGTGCTCCATGCTAGGGATATATTTGATTTCTTGTCTGTGTATGAGAATAATGACAAGCTGACACTCATGTCTGTGTCCCCATTTGCAAGCAGTAGTGAGGCAGTTGTGCTGCAGACTGCACACAAGTCAAAAGGTCTCGAATATGAATATGTATTTATAATTAGCAGCGACGAAGACGAATGGAATGGTCGTGCCTATGCAAGCAAAATAGGTATGCCTACGCATTTAAAATTGTTACCTGACAGTGACAATGCCGACGACCGTATACGTCTCTATTATGTGGCTATGACTAGGGCTAAACATACATTGTATATAACCAATCATCAATCAAAACTAGGTTTCATTTTGAGTGGTAACGAGGACAAGCAGGAGGCGGTATTGAACGAAATGATAGCCGACAACCTGTATATCAAGGGCGCTGATGATTATGTTGAGGATGAGAAGGCACTGCTGAGGCGCCTGTTGGAGAATTATAAGATGCCGGTCACGCATATGATTAACTTTTTAAATATTGGCAAAGTTGGTCCAGAGAAATTCATCGAGCAGAATTTGCTCCGATTCCCACAAGCCATGTCTCCGTCGTCGGTGTATGGGTCGGCTATGCATGAGGCTATGCAGAATTTCTATTTATACCTTCGCAAGACAGGCAAGCAACCTGACAATGAGACAGTGATCAAGTATTTCAAGAGTGCCCTCGACCGAGGACAATTGAGTGCTGTGCAATACAAAAAATACTATGAGGCAGGGGTTCTGAATCTTGGTATATATTTGGAGGACTTGCGCAAGAGGGGGGTGAGGGGTGACACAGAAGTAGAGGTGAACTTTGCAAGTGAGGGTGTGATGATTGGTGCCGTGCCAGCAACAGGCAAGATAGACAAGATAGATTATGACGGGGACACATTAGTTGTGACCGATCTCAAAACTGGAAAGTCTTTTTCTGATTGGGATGATGCCGACACCGAGTATGACAAAATCAAAATGCATTTCTTTACTTATCAACTAGCTTATTATTATTTGTTAATTAATAACTCACGCAGATACAAAGACCGCCACCTCGAGACTGGTTATATTGAATTTTTAGAAGCTGACAAAAAGGGTAAGATAAATATTTTAAAATTAAAATTAGACAAGAGTCTAATTGATCGTGTGGCCGCCCTATCTAATGCGGTATATAAAAAAGTGATTGAGTTAGATTTTCCTGATACCTCTAAATACAGACTCAAAGACGATGGCAGCGAGTGCGACATCCGCCTCAAGGACATATTAGAATTCGAGGAGGAACTGCTGAGCGGGAGAATATAAATACAGAGGGTTATAAAAAGTGAAACCCCCAGCATTGCCGGGGGCTTTGACTTTTCTCACACAAGAGGGGCGAATGTGAGAGAGTCAAGTCGTCGCACTAAGCCGTCCTCGGGGAAGTGATGGCTAATTGGCGACGTTGAACGCGTGGTTTGCCAAGACGACTGATATCTGGCGAACGACCAACGCGGGAGGGAGGTAAGCTCCTAGTCGGAGGACTTTCGGAGGATTCCTATAAGAGCTGACCTGTTGTAAATCTACATGATTTAAAGTTTTCTGTCAAATAAAACAAAACCGCCGGGGCGATCTTGTTGTCGCGCACGGCGGTTACTGAATTTTTTCTGGTGCTGGAAGTCTGGCAAAGGTGTCAGCTTCCGAAGGGATAAGTTTCACTACTCCGGATGACGGAATTTTTCCGTCAGGGTGCCTTTTTTCTAGCGCCGCCGCAACGGCTTTAGCAAGTTGAGCGTCACCACCAAGTATCACAATTTTCATCCTCTTTTTCCTTTGCAGATTAGACAAAATTGTCTGCCGGTAATACTACACAAAATATGGATTTAATTCAAATATAGCAAAATATTACTCATGATATACTTACAATCACAAATGCAGGAGAAGAAGCAAGACAATCGTGATCCGTACAAGGCGGTGTGGGTGTCACACAGTAGCATGGGGGACTGGCTCAAGTGCCCTAGGTTGTATTACCTGCACAATGTGTACAAGAATGACAAGGGTCGCAAGGTGGCGGTTGTGTCACCACATATGTCACTAGGAGTGGCGGTGCATAATGTGCTCGAGAATTTGGCTAATTTTAAAACAGAAGACAGAATGCAGAGGGACCTGCTCGCAGATTATGAATCAGAATGGGCGAAGGTGACTGGTGAGATAGGTGGATTCACATCAGCTGAGCAGGAGGCCGAATTCAAAGAGCGAGGCCGTGGCATGATACAAAGAGTAATCAACAATCCTAATTTTATAAATAAAAAAACAATCAAATTCCCACCAGCCCCAGCGGGAGAGAAGGTAGATATGTTGCCGCATTATTATCTGAATGATACTGATAATATAATTCTCTGTGGCAAGGTAGATTGGATAGAGTATTTGGATGAGGTGGATGGATTGCGTGTGATTGATTTTAAAACTGGTCGCAATGAGGAGAAAGAGGAGTCGTTGCAGCTGCCTATATATCAACTCCTGCTTCACAATCTGCAAAAGAGAAAAGTTGTAGGGGCGCAGTATTGGTACTTAGATATGAGTGACACACCAGTAGATGCGAATCTGCCAAATTTGGAGGAGTCATATGAGCGTGTTTACAACGTTGCAAAACAAGTAGCCAAGACTCGTGAGTCTGGTGTGTATGATTGTCCAAAAGGGGAGGCGGGTTGTATACATTGTAGGCCTTATGAGGCAATACTGCGCGGTGAAGCGAAATACGTTGGCAAAGGTGAGTATAAGCAGGATCTTTATATATTATAAAAGTCTAGCTAGGCGTATCTCCTCGTAATTAGTTTTGAGTCCGCTTTTTTCTAATTCAGAAAGGGTAGGGGTGAGCATGTTTTTGTTATTCTTCAAAGCTTTTTTGATTTTGTTAACTTTGGTTTTGTTCAAACTCTTGTCTATTATGTTTAGCTTCGTAAAATCAAAATCAGAGTTCAACTTTTTAATACTCTCAAGATGAGTGATGATGGTGCCAAGGGTTAGGTTACGCTCGGATGCAACGTCTTGGAGACTCTTGCCTTGCAGGAGAAGGTTTTTAGTTATCTCGGCAGTGGGCGTCTTGTCTACCTCTTCTATTTGTTTTAATTCTTCTGGCTTTATCTCCTCGACACTGCCACCAACCATTTCGATAAAGTTATTCTGCTTTTGAACTAATTCATCTGTGTCGTATTTTTGTAATGCTTCGACCGCACGTTCGGATTTCTTTCTTAATTCTGCATCGAATACAATAATGTCTGGATGCATGGCGAGAGCGTTACCACTCATGCCTAGTAGGCGCAGACCAGAAAGTGTACGCACACGTGACAGGGCAACATAACCCATACCGAATCCAAAAGACCTCGACAGATCCATCTCAGCACGGTCCAGAGTCATGCCTTGGCTCTTGTGTACTGTTATGGCCCATGAGTAACGAAGGGGGAGTTGCTTGATCTCGGCCAATATCTTGCCATCGTCCTCGATATGCCATGAATCAGCAACAACATTAATAGTATTACCATTCAGCGTTCTCACAACAGGCATATTGTCAGTGGAGAACTCCACTACTTCACCTAATGTGCCATTGTTGTATTTTCTTCCGGC
>CAZGVC010000009.1:4223-7853 GCA_964529065.1 uncultured Candidatus Saccharibacteria bacterium | reverse complement strand
ATTTCATTTTTCCTAATGGAGTTCAATATGCTAGACAGACTGTCTTCCTGTTGGCGATAATTTTTAGTTAAATAACAAACAACGGGGTTTAACTTTTTCCACACCTCAGAATAAAAAACAAAATCCTTGTTCTGATTATTCTTAGAAATTGGCGGCAATTGGAAAAAGTCCCCGCACATGATTATCTGCATGCCGCCGAATGGCTTCTGATTACCTCTGAACATACGTGCCAGCTTGTCTACCATGTCCAAGCGATAAGCATGCAACATAGACACCTCATCTATTATCAAAACTTGTGTCTTGGTGTATCTGTCATAAAGATTCTTCTTCTGAGAGAGTGCATCTATATCCATCTCAGTCAATGACTCCTTGATACCTGTACCACTCCACGAATGCAGTGTCGCACCACCTACATGTGTAGCGGCTATACCTGTTGAGGCGGTTATCGCTAGGGGAATGCGATGTGCCTTGCACCAAGATATGTATTCATTCAAAACATATGTCTTGCCAGTACCAGCGCCACCAGTTAAGAATACTGAGTGGCCGAGCTTCATAATTGTTAATGCGGTGGATTGTGTCATTTGGAATTCTAATCAGTATAACTTGAAATAGCTATAATCGGGGGACTGGACAAAGCCTTCAAAAGTGGCCTTATATGTGGATAACTTATATATGGTTAATGTCGCACAATATATCTTTTGCGACATTATATATTATATAAATAAAGACTTTTTAAATATTTAATTAACTATGTAACAATTTGTGCCAAGAATATATTCCTATCAATACTCCAATAATAAAAATAAAAATCTGCAAGAAAATAAAATTATCTAAACTCATCACTACTTCTTTCATGTATGTAAAATTTTAGTCTATAAATTAATTTTTCCATTTAGGAATTTTTCCCAAAGGACACTCCCCGCTACGAATCCCCCAAAAAGTACAAAAAATGATATAGCTATCATTTGCCCCATTGTCATAGTTATCATGTTTAGTAGTATATTATAAATATGTCAGCGGGTTAAGATATCCATTTCTTGGCGCAACTGGTATCAATAAGTCGGTACCACAGACCTTGCTTTTGTATTCGCCAGGACCAGATACACGAACAGCATCCGAGGCATAGACTGTGAAGTGCAAATGTGGGCCGGTGCTGTAGCCGGTGTTACCACTAGAGGCGATCTTTTGGCCTGAGGCGACGCTGTCTCCTTGGCTAACATCAAAACTAGATAGATGTGCGTACAAGGTACTGAGTCCATTGTTATGCTTAATCAGTATCCATTTACCATATGACACACCAGAACAAGCGAGATCGCTGTTGCCAACGCCAATCACACGACCATCTCCAGCGCTGTATATAGCTGTTCCAACTGGCAGACCGAAGTCTATTCCGTTGTGTCCTGAACCATTGTAAACTTGTGGGTTTTGAGTTGAGAACGCTGTATTGCCGAAATATTGAGTTATAATGACTTTTTTAACTGGGTATTGCAAGACTCCTGTTCCAGATTTTGGTAATTTTGAAATGTCCACAATGGCTTTTAATTTGCTTTCGTAATCTAAAACCTCTTTTTCTAATGCAAGTTTCTTTTTCTTTCTATCCTCGAGAAGTTTTTTATAATTTTCCTCTTTTTGTTTTGTGGATTTTAATAATTCATCTTTTTCTTTTTGTGTAGCCAAGACACTGGTCTGCTTATCTTTCAGGTCGTCTTTTAATTCGGTTAAGTTTTTATATTGATCTTGATATTCTGTTTTTGTTTTATTCAAATCTTGATTAAGATTTTTTAAATCAGAACTTGTTTCTCTTATGTTAATTTGAAAGTCCTCATTCATGTGTAGCTTGTCATACAGGTCGGCAAAATTATTCGCCGATGTGTAAGTTAATATCTCACTATTTAGATTCAACATCTTCACCTTGTCACGCAAGCTATTGCTGAGCCCGCTAGAAAGTGTCTGTATTCTCAGTGTTGTGTCTTCTATCTTTTTTACAGTGCTACTGATCTCATTCTTTGTGGCGTCCATCTTGTATCCAGTTAGTTTGATTTGTTTTTCCAAGTTAGCCTTTCTATTTTCCAAAGTTTTGAGGGCCTCTTTTAACGTAGTCGCTTCCTTCTGTGTATTAGTAACTGTCTTTGAATATTCAGCTATTTCTTGCTCGAGTTTTTTTATCTGCTCATTGGTGCTGTTAATTGAATTGCGTATATCATCAGCCGATGTCTGTGCACTAGCTTTTAATAAAAACAAAAAACTTAATATAAAAGTTGTGTAAAAAGTTTTTGTTTTTAATGTCATTTTTAATGATGTGATAAGGCTATTTTTATTATTTCGTCAGCTATAATTTTTGAGGCGTCGTATTTGTTAACCTCTTTTGCTTTTAATACCATCTGCTCGTATTTGGCTCTGTCACTCAAGGCATTGTCTATCGCAGAGAGTAAAATATTAGGAGAAAGGTTCTCTTCTGTCATCATAATCGCCCATCCGAGAGACTCCTGAATACGAGCATTTTCTTTTTGATGATCTCTATAACTTTCTGGTAGAGGAATGACTATACTAGGTATTTGCCACTCTGCTAATTCAAACAAAGTTGACCCTCCCCTTGTGACAGCTAGATCTGATTTAGGGAACACCTCGGTAAAGTCAAAACTCCCTGCTAGTTCATAATTCTTATTATCTTTGCCTATCAGTAGTTCTGATTCAATTTTTAAGGCTTCATAATTATTCTGCCCACATTGATGTATCACATGATACTTATCAGTTAATTCTTTTAGTATAGGCGTGATCGCGGCGTTGATTCTGGTGCTACCTTGCGACCCGCCTGTAATTAATACAGTTGCCTTTGTTGGGTATTTTCTTTTGAATTCAGGTGAGGCTTTTATTTTTTCTAATAATGGTTGTCCTGTATTAGCTACATTAGCATTTTTAAAATATTGCGCGGCTTCTTTGTATGATACTGCGACACGAGAGGATATTTTACTTAGTAGCGACGTTACCTTGCCTGGCACGCTGTCACTCTCGTGAATTATTATAGATATATGAAGTATATATGCAGCCAGAGCCGTCGTCGCTCCGTCCATGCCACCTTTTACAAATACAGCATCAGGATATATTTTGAAAAGTTTGTACAAAGCAACAAAAAATCCAGCCAGTGTTTTAGCTATACCAATCGGAGAGTAGAATTCTGATCTCATTTCAGCAGACATAATCCTTTCAAAGACTATGCCTCTTTCCCATAACATGTTTGGATTCTTTGGCGCATTACCAAAATAATATATTTTTGGTTGCAATAACTTTTGTTCATAAGCGCTGCGCATTACAGCTTCAGATACCGCCATCAACGGTACAAAATGTCCTCCGCTCGCTCCACCAGTTATAACTATTTTCATATTCTATTTCTTGTTAATTGTAATAATAACCCAAGTAGGAACATGTGTACAATAATAGCCGTTCCACCTTGTGAATAGAATGGCAGAATGTCCCCTGAAAGAGGTATTAACCCTAGCATTGAGGCAATATTTAATACAGTCTGGGCGAAGAATAATGTCGCTATTCCAACAATTAGGCCTTTTGCAAAGATGTTGTTGGTGTTTTGGCTGCGCAGTATCGAATATATAATAATAAAAGCAAATAAAAATA
>CAZGVC010000009.1:0-4123 GCA_964529065.1 uncultured Candidatus Saccharibacteria bacterium | reverse complement strand
AGCAGAAGATGCTTTATTTTTGCGCCATTAATAAAATAAACAGCCCCACACCCGGCACCCAATATTACTAATGTACCCAAGTCTTTTTGTAATACCAAGACCGCAGCACACACACCAATTATTGCCCCAAACCCTAGAGTCGAAATGTAAAAGTTACTTAACTTATCTTGATATTTGTAGACAAACCAGCTAGTCATAATGACTGCGCATAGCTTCAGAATCTCGCCAGGCTGTAGAGAGAAACCAAAAATATTTAACCATCTAGTTCCACCACCATGCGAGAACCCTAGTCCAGGGACAAACACTAACAAAGACAGAATCACACCAAAAGCGAATATAGCCAATGCGTACTTGTAATACAACTTGTACGGTATGTATATGGCGGCAATCAATGCTACTATGCCTATAATGTACCCAATAGTCTGAGTCTCTATCATGTTGAAGAATTTGACTTCATTTCTACTTAATATTCCAAGCGAAGCAGACAAGAAATTGATACATCCAAACACTAGTAGCGTAACACTGGCTATGAATAATGGTTTCGATATATTAGCTTTACCCCAATGTTTTTTGATTTTGCTTTTAATCATTTTATAACAGAGTTAGAATTATCCCAGCCATAGAACACATGAAGGCTATTATCCAATACCTCATGGTTACTTTGTAATTAGGCCAACCTTTTGCTTCGAAATGATGATGAATAGGAGCTACTAAGAATACTTTTCTACCTAAAAACCTTTTTGAAAATAGTTGTATCAGTGTTGATGTGACAGTTATAACTAACAAGAATCCGATTATCGGTAATACCGCAACACCGTCTACTAAAAATACAACAACTGCTAAACACAGAGACAGAGCCATCATGCCTGTTTCAGAATTATAAAATCTAGCTGGTGGCACATTGAACCACAAGAAAGCCAGTGTCGCAGAGACCAGCACAAAACATAGTTTTGCTATGTCATATTGGCCTTGTATCATCGCGATAATACCATAAGATGAGAATATAGCCGTCATAACCCCGCCTGAGAGGCCATCCACTCCATCTATTATGCCACCGCTGAATATAGCCAGCATTGTAATTATAACTAGGGCCGCATACAACACAGGACCTATTATCAGTTCTCCATAGAGAGGTATAGTAACAGAATCAAAACCTAATTTTACAACGAACCAATAAGCTACAAATGCCCCCAGCAGAGCCACCACCCCGAGTCTAATTCTAAGAGACAGTCCTCCACCTATATAACTTCCCTCCTTACCCCAATAATTAACAACCATCAAGTCATCAATAGCCCCCAATATACCTCCGCACAGCAGTGCCGCTAGCGGTAGCCATGTCTGATTGCGGGATATTAAATCCAATCTACTAACAAGGTCCCCGTTATTATCGCCAGCATGAGATACAATGTAAAATATAGCAGCACTAATCAATACACTAATCCATATGACTAGGCCTCCTAATCTCGGTACGGGGGCTTTCTCGTCATTATGAATCTTCGCAGTTAATGTTGCCTCCTTGCCATCCAAGGTTTTGATTACGTTTTTCTTTTTCCAGAGCTTATTTTTATATAAAAAGTCTGTAATCGTTGGTGTAATAGCTATACCTATAACAAAAGTTGTAATACTAGGTATCAAAATACTAAGAAGTGTATCTGGGCTCATCCCCATATTATAACATCTTTTAGCGCCTTTTTAGATACCAATTCATTAGTTTTTGAACATCTGTAAACCGGTCTTCTTTTGTGGACCCTAATACCACAATTGAGATTCTCTTGTTAGGAGAAGGTTCAATGATAATAGCCAAGTTGCCATGAGCAACATCAGTGTATCCAGTTTTCGATCCCAGAAGAAACGGCCAATTGCTAGCATGATTATTAGTGTTCTGTACCCCTTGCCATACTGAATAAGACGTAGACTCTAATATTTTAGGGTATTCTAAATATAACTTGTTAATTAATTTTGCCACATCAAGAGGACTGCCGAATGCGCTAGCTTCGGTCTCATTATTCTCATCCAATCCGCTCGGGTTACGAAAAGTTAAATCAAGACCAGAATCTTTCGAAACACGATTCATATTCTGCACAAAGTCCTCAGTGTTTGGACACACCGCGGCTATCGCCTCTGCTATTTCGTTAGATGATTCAACCAGCATCATCTCTACAGCGGTCTGCTTGTTCATAGTCTTATCAGAAATAGTTATCTGATCTTTACAGCTGCGCATCGCAACCAGGGCCGTCATTAATTTTGTAACACTAGCAAGCGGTCTCTTGGTGTTGTCCTTTGATGTGATTAATTTTTTATCAGTATTGTCGTATATAACATAACTAGGTGCAACCAAGTCATTATAAGGATAATTCTGTATCTCTTCTACATTATCTACAGACACATCATCTTTGAATTTTAATTCCCTGATACCTAGATACACTCGTTCTGGTAAGAAAATAAAACCAAGTGTGACCAATGTTGTGATAACACCAAGTAGCAAAATATTGAATCTTTTTTTATTCAAATTTTTATAATTCATAGCTAACCATTTAAAGCTTCTTGTATTTTGTTGTTTAATTTTTCTCTTGTCTCTGTGTATGACGGCAAATCCTCCACCTTGTTAATACCTAGGTATTTCATGCTCTCGATACTGATGTTGTAATTAGTGTCACTTTTTGTGATGAGGCCTCGAGTAGATAAGGCTCTTAATGTTTGTGAAGATTGTACACCACGAATGAATGAGACATTGGCATTATTAATTGGACCCATATAAGCAACAATAGTTAAGGCTTGTAGTTGAGCAGGAGTCAGCTCGCTTCTTAGTTCATATTCTGTCCATTGTTTTGTTATATCAGAATATTCCGCGCCTGTGGTTATGACAATGTCATTATTTTGGTATATTAGACCCAAACCGATCTTTGCTAATTCTGGACGAATGTTTTCTATTTCAGAAGATATTTCTGTCTCAGGTAATTCTAATATATTAACCAAGCTTTTGACGCTCATCGGATCGCCAGATAGGAATAGAAGGTTTATTATTTTTTTTGCTGTTTCGCTCATGTTAATTATTTGTATTATATCTCTTTTTTCAGTATTCTTATATCCCCATCCACCTCTTCGGCGTCAATTTTGCCTTGCTTCATTATTTCAAGTAATGCCAAGAAGCTAACAATGAGACTCTCTTTTATTTTGTTCTGGTCGCCACCCAGGCTACGAGCGAATTCTTTTAAGGTTGTAAATGTTTTTTGTATATGTTCAACCATTCTTTCTATTACATATTCTATTCTTATACTCTGCTCTACAGCTATGTTGCGGAGCTTTTCAAAGTTCGGCATATTAGCGAGAGTGAGCATCGCCACCGAGTAGAGATTTTCTTTGCTGATGTTCTTGCTAGGAGCAAACACGTCGGCAGAGATTTTCTCTTTGTCTTTCGTAAACACATTCGCAACACCCCAAGATTTTTTAATTAACAGTTCCGCAGAGCGCAATTCTTTTATAAGATTTAGCTTTTTGGTTAAGTCATCAACTTGTTTTGACTCCTCCTCTGTGTACTCCATCTGAGGCAGCAATGATTTGGCTTTGATCAACATTAATGTCGCAGCCACTAATATGAATTTTGACACCTCCCCCCTGTCTTCTAACTCTATTGTTTTTGTGTAGGCTATATATTCATCAGTCACAGCAGCCAAAGATATTTCAGAGATAGATAATTTTCTGTTCTCTATTAGCTCCAACAACTTTGTATACGGTCCCTCGAAGCGACCTTGTTTGATTATAAATTCTTCCATATATTTTGATCGTTATTGCCGTCTACTTTGAATATTGCCACACCGCCTATTTTATAAAGTTTCGCTAATGTTACTTTTTCTTTTATTGATTCCGCATCAGAATACCAAACCAAATACTCCTTATTGTCTTTTTTGTATATATAATACAATTCACCACTTTTATCTCTTGTTGGTGTTATGCTCAATTCTTTTGCAAGTTGGTCCGCATAGAACCAATTCATACTACCGAGTCTCGTATAACTTTTAATAGCATTATTAGCGTCTCTGCTTATCTCATATTTATAACCATAAGTAGGAACTCCTACTATTATTTTTTTCCAAGGTATGTCTCGCATAGCCAAGGTCAAGAC
>CAZGVC010000008.1:0-16862 GCA_964529065.1 uncultured Candidatus Saccharibacteria bacterium | reverse complement strand
TAGGTTACATGCTCAAGAATCTTTCTCAATTTTATAAGAGAGAGTTAGAGCAAACAATAGAGAGCACTCTCGCCCTCCTCGAGCCAGTTATGATTGTTGTTATGGGTCTAGGTGTTGGAGTGTTAGTGTCATCTGTTTTGATGCCGATGTACAACTTAACAACATCGATACAATAGTTAAGTGTGGATAATTTTTATATCCAAAGCGTTTTTGGTTCTATAATGTTATTATCACAAGCCTGATTATTTTTATTATGAAAAACAAAACTTCATTACGTGGCTTCACACTCCTTGAGCTCATCGTAGTGATTGCTATTATTGGTGTTCTATCAGTTATCATAATTCCAAGCTTTACAACAGCATTAGCTCGTTCTAGGGATGGAAGGAAGATAGCGGAGTTAACAGGATTGCAAAAGTCTCTTGCTCAGTGGGCGCAGAATAATAATGGAAGATATCCAGCAACAGGAACAATACCAACCAAATCAGCTGGGTGCTCGGGCGCCACATCGTTGTGCGCACTGGTCACTAGTAATATAACTAGCAGGTTGCCAGATGGTGCATTCAATGGGACTGGGGCGGGTGGTGTAGGACCACTTTATAATTATGCAGGAGTTGCATGTTACTCAGGAGGTTTGTGTCAGTCATATCAACTGTGGGTAGACTTGGAGAAAAGCAATCAAGCGTTGTCTAGTGACTCAGATGCTACACCAACAGCGACAACAACTTGGCGTGGTGTTGATTGGAGTGCAGGAGGTATGATATTGCCAGTTACCGCTATGGTGCAAGATGGATCAGTTGAAACTTGTACAGGTGTTCAGAATACTTGTATATTTGACCTGCGTCCATAAAAATAAAATTTAAATTTTGTTTTTATGTGTATAACTTTAATTAAAAAACATTTTCTATAGTTATACTTATTATCAGTAATCGAAAGATTATAAATTTATAATTAAAAAAGTATGATTAAAAACAAAACTTCATTACGTGGCTTCACACTCCTTGAGCTCATCGTAGTGATTGCTATTATTGGTGTTCTATCAGTTATCATAATTCCAAGCTTTACAACAGCATTAGCTCGTTCTAGGGATGGAAGAAAAGTATCTGAGTTAAGTGGACTACAGAAGAACTTCCTTCAGTGGGCACAAAACAATAACGGATTCTATCCAGGCGATCTAGCTACTACAACAGTACCAACTAGTGTTTCTGGTTGTACTACTGCAATGAATGCGTCGTCTTGGTGTGCAATAATCGCGTCAGGAATAGATACAAGACTTCCTTCTGGAGTTTGGAAGAACTCTCTTTCTTCTAATGGTGAAAGTGTCTATCACTATGCAGGAGTTGGATGTTCTAATAACAACACAGCCAATGGTGTTGTAGGTCTATGTAACGCGTATCAGCTGTGGACAAATCTTGAGCAAACAAATGTTGCTCTACAGAGTGATGTAGATTCTGGACCTGCTAACATGGCAGTTTACCCAACCAGTGTTCTTACAGGAACAATGCTGGCTACGAGTACATTGTTTGTTAACGCTTCAACTGAAACATGTACAGGGGCTTGGATGACTTGTGTGTTTGATCTAGTTCCATAATAAATACAAAATAAACGTGAACATATTATTTGCTTTCATCTTTGGAGCAGCGCTAGGGAGTTTCGCGAATCTAGTAGCTGACAGACTACGGGTCAAATCCGTATGGACTGGGAGGAGTGAATGTATGTCATGCGGCAAAAAGCTCTCCCCAGGGGAGCTTTTTCCCATAGTGTCTTTCTTGTGGTTGCGAGGTAAATGCAAGAATTGTGGTTCGAGGCTTTCGCCTATGTATCTGTTCTCCGAGATATTATCTGGCACATTGGTTGCACTCGCTTATTCTGTTGCAATTACATTACCATTCGTATTCAACATACAATTAATTATATTTTTAGTAACGTCTTTTGTAATATGTCTATCTATTGTAATTATTATTTACGACATAAGACATACAATAGTCCCAGTTGAGATTGTCTCTATATTGTTAGTTCTCGGTTTAATTCTAACTTTTATCAGAACTCATCTGTACGGTGTCAGTTTGTATGACATATTTTCGGGCATTATAATCGCAGCACCATTCTCAATTCTGTATATAATCTCAAAAGGTAAATGGTTAGGTATGGGGGATATATTGGTCTATGCAGCGTACGGATTTATATTAGGGTTACCGTTCGGAATTACAATGTTTTTGTATTCGGTATGGCTCGGTGCATTTGTGGCAATACTTCTTATGATTTTCCACAGCGACAAATACGGAATGAAGTCCGAACTGCCTTTCACGCCATTTATAATAATTGCCTCACTCTTGGTGTGGTATACTCAAACAGATATACTTAATCTATATGAAATTCTTTATTAGTAGATTTTTAGCCAAAGGCTTCACCGTGATTGAGATGATGGTCTCGATGGCTATTATTTCTATTATGGCGACCACATTGTACGGGACTTATCCTTCCACTAATAAGTTCGTGAGTTTTGCTACATCTGTTACAGATTTTGCTTCTCAATTGAGAGAGATACAGACATACGGTGCGTCACGCGGAGGCAACGCAGTCAAAGGTGACGGTATATACTTGACCACAAGTAATCCATACAATTACTTTTTATTTCAAGATAAAATAGACTCTTCTTCGACGGTATCTGGGATTGGTATATCTAATTATGTGTGGGATGGGCCAACTATTGAAGCTACAACAACTAAGACATTTTTAAATAATGTAATGCTTTCTGATATTTGTTATGGCTATGAAACTTACGAAGAATACCCCAGTACCGCTGTATATGATCCAGGTGTTGAAGTTCTTAGTTTTGCTTGTGGGAGTGCCGGTTGGAAGGATGTAGAGATTGTTTTTAATCGACCAAAGCTAGACGCCAGAATTTCAAGCAATAACACCCCAGGAAGCTACTCGATCATGAATAAAAGTACACGTAGCAATGTGTGTTTAGAATTTATACAACCAGGAGTGAGCACCTCGACACAACAGAGGTCTATTGTTATACGTTCAACAGGGGAGATTAGAGTGTTGCAGACAAGATGTCCGACTACTCCTTTGTATGATAGTGGTTATTTTGTGGATCCGTTTGTGGATCCGGGTGATGGTGGTGATGATACAAAATAATTTATGAAAGTAAAAGTTACATTAAAAGGCTTCACATTAACAGAACTTCTAATAGCGGTTAGTGTTTTTTCTTTTGTTGCTTTACTTGTTACTACAATTATTTTTAGCGCCAATGCAACTAATGACAGGTTGGCAGCGAGCCGAACTGTGTATGAGGCTGTTAACTTAGTTTTGGACGACATGGTGCGAGAGATATCACAAGGGACCAAATATCGCTGTTTGCCTAGCAATGAATTTGCAACCGTCTCTCCTGTTCCGACTAATCTAAACAAGACAAGAGATTGTGACCTCGGTGCATATGGTATTGCTTTTACACCATCTGAATACAGTTCTTATTACGCCACAGTAACAGATCAGATTTTTACAGGTTTTAATAATCCAACCAGTCGCGCTGGTTACGTGCTACAGAATGGAACAATAAGAAGATATTCTGGTGTTTTAAATATAGATGGTTCTAATAATGTAGCCAATACATTTTTCAACAGAGGTGGCATCAATGGAAGTAATGATTATAATTATAATACAGAGGTGTATTTCCCGGGTTCTAGGAATGAGACTATTTTGCCATCTAATATAACAGTTAAAAAGTTCCTAATAACAGCAACTAACACTGATTCTTATGTTGAGGATACGGCTAATATAGGTCAGGCATATTTGCAGATTATAATAGAAGGCGAGACTAATACTAAGCCAATAATTCCATTCTCAGTTCAGACAACAATAACTCAAAGAGAGCCAGAAAATTAATATGCTTAAAAAACACAAATTACAATTAAGAGGGTTCGCTTTGGTGGAGTCGATGGTGGCCATTACTATTTTGCTTATTGTTATCATTGCACCACTCACACTCGCCTATCAAATAGAGAAGTCGTCTCGTATCGCTAGTACTCGTGCCCAGGCGACATATTTGGCTAGTGAAGGTATAGAGTTAATGATTTTCTTTAGAAAGTCCTTGGAGACATATTGTACGACTAATCCTGGAGTAGACGAATGCGCACTGGGTACATCTGCAGCCACAACTTCATTTGCTATGTTTTTAAACAAAATGAATACATGTGTCGATGCTGGTGCGAATTATTGCAGATTCGACAAGACGGCATTTATCCCCAGCTCGGCCACATATACAGATAATCCAACTTGTACACTCTTATATATCAATTCAAGTGGGGAATACGTTTGCAATCAGACATCAACAAGTACCAGGTTCTCGAGATATTTATCAATTCAAAGGGTGGACAGGTGGAAGGATAGATCTGGCAATAATCAGTGGTACACTGGTGCAAAGATAATCTCAACTGTTTGTTATGATAATCGTATATGTAATGACAAAATACAAGTAACTTCATATGTATATCAATAGAAAGCAAAATCGAGGTTTCGTCTTAGGTATAGCCATGATTGTGGTTGCTGTTTTGCTTACCCTTACAATAGCCATCAGTATTGTTATGTTACGTGATTTGCGTCAGAGCAGTATCTCCTATGACACCAGAATAGCAGCAACATTGGCTGACTCGGCTACCATGTGTGCTGAATCTGTATTTAAGAATTTTAAGAATGATGGCACAGTCAACAGAAGTCTTTTCCCTGTCATTAATGCTTTTCTTGCTACACATTTTGACTCTAATACCGGCAATTTCCCTTATGTAGACCCTACGACAGTTGGATGTTTTGATGTGCCTCTTTTTCCGTCCGCTTTTACTGTGACTTCTGCAGGTCCGGCTACAACCACTGTATCTAATGCGACATATATATCAACTACGACTATTTCGGTTTCTAATGTGTCTACTTATTCTGGTGGTGCAAAAGTAAATGTTCAAATAAAAAGATTTGATTTTCCTCGTTTTGCTTGTGCTGAGATAGAGATGCACACAACCTCAACTGGTGCCGTTTTGATCATTGGTCGCGGCAAAGTGCCTTGTGACTCGTCGTCTCGTGTCGAGCGTGTGGTAGTAAAAAGATATAACTAAATTTGCTATAATAGGGGGGTAATGAATGATAGAGATAAAATCTTAAAATTAAGACAAGAGTTGAACAGGCATATTCATCTTTATCATGTATTAGATAAGCCAGTGATCAGTGATGAGGCTTATGACAGACTGATGAATGAGTTGATCAGCCTCGAAGCTAAACACCAAGACATGTTCGACGCTAACTCGCCGTCACAAAAAGTTGGAGGCAGAGTGTTGGATGAGTTCAAAAAAGTAAAACATAATGTAAAACAATGGTCGTTCGACAATGTGTTTAATTTTGAAGAGCTGCAGAATTGGGAAGATAGAAATATAAAAATATTAGAAAAAGATGGTATAAAAACGAAACCTAGTTATGTGTGTGAGTTGAAAATAGACGGCCTAAAAGTCGTTCTAACTTATCGTTCTGGCGAATTAGTCTTGGCTGCTACACGTGGTGACGGTGAAGTGGGTGAAGATGTGACGCATAATGTTAGAACTATCAAGTCAGTACCTTTAAAATTAAAAGATAATGTTGACATAGTCGTTGTCGGTGAATGCTGGATCAAGAAGGCTGACTTGGAAGCTTTTAATACCGAGTTACGTGCAGCTGGTGAGGAGGAATATGCTAATCCGCGCAACTTGGCAGCGGGGACACTTCGCCAACTGGATTCATCTGTTGCAGCAAAGAGGAAATTGCAATTCTTCGCATACGATATTGATGAGTTATCAACAGGAATGTGTATAACTCAAGACGCCGAGCTTGATTATTTGAAGTCTTTAGGCTTCATGGTTAACGCTAATTCAAAAGTGGTTAATGATATATACGAGGTACAGAATGTATACGATGGATTCGTGGAGGAGAGGAATAATTTTGATTTTGGTGTTGACGGTATGGTTATTAAGATAAATGAGAGAAATATTTTCGAGGCCCTAGGCTACACAGCCAAGAGTCCTCGTGGGGGTATTGCATATAAGTTCCCAGCAGAGCAAGCTGTGACGGTGGTGGAGAGTGTTACTTTTCAAGTTGGTCGCACTGGAGCCATAACCCCAGTAGCTAATCTGAAGAAAACATTAGTTGCCGGCTCACAAGTAAGTCGTGCCACACTTCACAATCAAGACGAGATAGATAGACTCGACGTTCGCGAAGGAGATACAGTGATAATACAAAAAGCTGGAGACATTATCCCCGAAGTTCTCGAAGTTGTACTTAGCCTGCGACCATCTAATTCTAAAAAAATAGTTTTTCCAAAGTCTTGCCCTGTGTGTCAGTCTGATCTTGGCAAAATAGGCGACAGTGTGGCTGTGTATTGTCTTAATCCAGATTGTGACGCGAAGCATTTAGAAGGATTGATACATTTTGTCTCTAAGAAGGCTATGAATATCGAAGGCTTGGGCGAGAAGATAATAGAAGAGTTCCGTGAACTTGGGCTAATTGCTGATGCGACATCAATATACAAATTAAAAGTTAGTGATATTGAAGACTTGTTTGGATTCGGCAAGAAAAGTGCCGAAAATATAATTGACTCTATTAACAAGAGCCGTAATCCGGAATTAGATAATTTTATTTTTGCTCTAGGTATTCGTCATGTTGGTGAAGTGTCAGCCAAATTATTAGCAAAACATTTCAAAACATTTACCGACTTTCAGTCTGCGACAGAAGAAAACTTGCTAGAAGTAGACGGTATAGGCGAGGAGTCAGTTAAAACCATACTTGAGTATTTTGCTAATAAGAAGAATCAAGCATTACTTGAGAGTCTTTTGAAAGAGGTAAAAGTTAGGGATTTCGTTAGCACAAATATATCAACTAAATTAGAGGGTAAGACATTTGTAATAACTGGCACCCTGTCCGAGTCTCGTGATAAATACAAAAAAATGATTGAGGATAATGGCGGCAAAGTCTCGAGCAGTGTGTCCAAGAAAACTGACTACTTGCTGGCTGGGGAGGATGCTGGTTCAAAACTTTCCGATGCAACAAAACTTGGTGTCAAAATACTAAATGAAAATGAGTTTAAACAACTTTTGTAATGTGATATAATACTCATATGACACAAGAAGAATTGGCTTATCTTGAGAACTTGGCAAAAGTTAAAATTGCAGATGACAAGCGTGAGCAATATGCAAAAGAGATAGGGGACATATTGGCATATGTAAAAGAGGTGCAGTCGGTGGACACAAGTAGTGTGGATGATGCCGGTGTTTCAGACGGCACCCCGCATGACGTGTACAAGGTGGATGAGGTAATAGGTGATGGCGAGCATAGAGGCAAAGCCTTAGCCAATGCGCCAGCAGTACAAGGTAATCACTACAAAGTATCGCAAGTAATCAAGCAATAATATGAAAGATTCAATTATTTTAAATATACAAGAGAAGATTAAGGCAAGTAGCATCAAGGATGTGGTGTTTGAATATGTGAATATAATCAAAAGCAAAGACAGCGAGATTAACGCATTACTCGAAGTCTATTCTGATGCAGATATAGAGGCACAAATAGCAGTCGCAGAGGCAATGAGACAAGCAGGCACAGTAACAAAAATGACAGGTGTGCCAATAGTCTTAAAAGATAATATTTGTGTTGATGGTCACATAGCTAGCGCAGGCAGCAAGATGCTGGAGAATTATAAGGCTACATATGACGCTACTGTTGTAAAGAAGTTAAAAGCAGCGGGAGCAATAATTGTAGGCCGCGCTAATATGGACGAGTTCGCTATGGGTTCATCAACCGAGAACAGTGCTTATAAGAAGACTCTTAACCCACTCGACACGACTCGTGTGCCAGGCGGATCATCAGGAGGTTCGGCAGCAGTGGTTGCATATGGTGGTGTTCCGGTGTCACTCGGGTCCGACACGGGAGGTAGTATAAGGCAGCCAGCGAGCTTCACTGATACGGTAGGGCTCAAGCCAACATATGGCTCTGTTAGTCGTTATGGGTTGATTGCTATGGGTTCGTCGCTCGACGTTATAGGATCATTTACAAAAACTGTAGCAGACTCGAGGATAATTTTTGATATCATACACGGTCAAGATGTGAAGGATGCTACTACTATTGGTGAAATAGAGAAGAAAGCTTTTAGGAAAAAAGTTGGTGTACCGATGGCATTTGTTAATCAGGATGGTGTGGACGCAAGCGTCAAAGAGAATTTTAATAAAACCGTAGAACATCTTAAGGCTTCTGGTTATGAAGTAGTTGATGTTGATGTCAAAAATATTGAGAAGGCATTAGCTGTGTATTATATATTAATGCCAGCGGAGGTAAGCAGTAACTTGGCCAGATTCGAAGGTGTTAGATATGGCAAACACATAGATGCAGCAACACCGATGCAGTCAATGATAGACAGTCGCAGCCAAGGCCTAGGTCCTGAGCCAACACGCAGGTCACTACTGGGTGCATATGTTTTGTCTAGCGGTTATTATGATGCTTATTATTATAAGGCTGTATCAGTTAGAAATATTCTTAAAAAAGAATTTGCAAAAGTATTCAATGATGTTGATGTTATCTTGACCCCGACTTCACCAGTATTGCCTTGGAAATTCGGTGACAAGCATGACCCGTTATCAATGTATTTAGCTGACATATTCACAGTACCAGCTAACATTGTCGGTATACCAGGTATCAGTGTTCCGTCAGGCAAGAATGCAGAAGGTTTGCCATTCGGTGTGCAAGCTTTGGCTGCATGGGGACAAGAAGATCACTTATTCACTATCGGAGAGGATATAGAAAAGCTATAATTGTAGAGTGTATTCATTCAGCATAGACTATCTCTTCAATCGTGTTTATGACGGACTACTTTGGATTAGGTATGTTTGGTATTTTTGGATAAGAAGAATGACACCGGAGGAGTATCTGGCCAATGTTGCAGATCCAGAGTGGGACGGACTTCGCGAGAGGGGCTGGATCAATGTGTCAGAAAATAGTTCCAGTACTAATTCTTCTTCATTAGACTTTTTAAATAATTTTGGCATCAATACAACCAAGGACACAGACGGTGATGGTATACCAGATATACGAGATCCAAAAACTTTTGATCCAAATAATCTGACTACTGAAAAAATAAAAGAAATATTTGGTGATGATTTGTCTTGGACTGATCACTTGCGTATGTGGATAGGTATGAAGCCTCGCGACTTCGATGGTGACGGTGTGCCTGACAGCTTCGAGTCTGCTCACGGCATGGACCCTAATAATCCAGACACAGATCATGACGGGATGTTGGATCTCGATGAATTATTCAAAGGCACTGATCCGATTAAGGCCGACTCAGACGGTGATGGTGTTTTAGATGGAAGAGATGCCTATTCGCTTGACCCATACAGAACTTATGACCTGACTGACATTGATACTGATGGTGATGGTGTTGGTGATAGATATGAATCTTTGCTAGGTACAAATCCTAACAGTGTTGATACTGATGGAGATGGTATATATGACAATATTGATCAGTACCCCACAGATCCTAATAACACATCTAATGTAGCGGGGCTCCTACACAGCGTATCTGGTTCTGGAGATGGCGGACTTGTATTCTCAATACAGAATCATTTTCTATCTTTTGTTGTAGATGTTTTGAGTTTGCTTACTTTGTTTTTATTGCCGGTATTTATCTTTATATTTTATTTATGGTTTATGAGAATGAAACATGCAACAGAGCATTACGAGCATCTATTCCATGACGCTATTGGATATAAAGGTGTATTCGATAAGCATGGAACACATCATAAAAATGAAGCTGAACACAAAGAAGAAAAAGAAGTTGTCCATGCTCATAATCCGCATGTTGTAGCCCATGAAGTAGAACCTCCAAAAGAGTCTGAGTACAAAAAGCACCCACGCTGGGCAATGATAGAGGATTATATGTCTGGTGATCATGAGACGTTGTGGAGAATAGGCATACTTGAGGCTGATAATTTGCTTAATGACGCTATGCGTGCTGCTGGATATGCTGGTGAGGACTTAGGAGAAATGTTAAAAGAGGCAAGGTTCAGATCTATAGATCTCGCTTGGGATGCCCACAAGATGAGGAATCGTATAGCCCACGAAGGTATGAAGTTCACATTAACTGAACGCGAAGCTAGACGAGTATTCGCAATGTATGAAGCTGTATTTAAGGAGTTGAAAGTTATTTAAATGTATGTTATTGTAAATACATACATATAGCGGGATTGAGTAGAGGTAGCTCGGGAGGCTCATAACCTCCAGGCGGACGTTCGATTCGTCCTCCCGCAACAAGATATAGACAAAGGCGGCCGCGAAGCGGCCGCCTTTGTCTATTGAAAACATTGTGATTTTATGTTATTTTATTAAACATCGTCGATGTAGCTCAGTTGGTTAGAGCGGAGGACTCATAAGCCTCAGGCCGGTGGTTCGATCCCACCCATCGACACAAACTGTGTTTTTCTAACAAGCCTAATTAATCTTTGATGCTATACTTGTTTGTATATGTTAGCAAAGATAAAACAAGCAATAGAGAATAGCGAAATAATAACAGGTCAGAGAAAGACTCGCGTGGCGATAAATGGCTTCGGGCGCATTGGGCGTGCCTTCCTCAAGGTTGCACTAGAAAGAAAAGAATTAAATGTTGTTGCGGTTAATGATCTGGGGGATATACACAATATGGCGTATCTTCTTAAATACGACACAGTGTACGGAACTAGTGATTTTGATGTAGAGGTGGAGGAGGTTAGTGAGACTGAGAAGTATTTGATAATTAAAACTGACGTTGATCACAAAATAAAATTTGCACAACAAAAAGAGCCGACCCTACTACCATGGAAAGATTTAGACATAGATGTTGTGATTGAGAGTACTGGTCTATTTACTGCGTGGGACAAGGCAAAAGTGCATTTGGATGCGGGTGCGAAGAGGGTGGTAATATCTGCTCCAGCAAAATCTGGTGAGGATGACAGTGTTCACGGCGAGACAGTATTACTTGGTGTTAATGAAGATAAGTTATCAACTTGTGATATATCTTCTAATGCCTCATGTACAACTAATGCGTCATCACCAGTTATTGCGATTCTGGACGAGGCTATTGGTATTGAGAAGGCTATATTATCCACCACACACGCATACACAGCCAGCCAGTCTATTGTCGATGGTCCTAATAAAAAAGATTTTCGTGAAGGGCGCGCTGGTGGTCAGAATATTGTTCCATCATCAACAGGTGCAGCTATTGCTGTGACCAAGGCCTTCACATCTCTTGCTGGAAAGTTCGACGGTATATCATTGCGTGTGCCTGTGCCAGCCGGATCTATTGCTGACATTACTTTTATTGCCAAGAGAAACACAACAGTAGAAGAAGTTAATGATGTGTTGAGAAAGGCTGCACAGTCAGACAGATGGAGAATGATTTTTGATGCAACAGATGAGGAACTGGTTAGTTCTGATATACAAGGCAGTGTGTTTGCGTCTATTGCAGACCTGAAGATGACACGTGTTGTGGATGGCAACTTGGTAAAAGTTCTAGCTTGGTATGACAATGAGATGGGGTACACCCACACATTAGTTGATCACGCTGTTAAGGCTGGCAAACTAATTAAAAGAGATTAATATGAAAATATATTTAGCAACAGATCATGCTGGGTTTGAATTAAAAGAAAAAGTCGCCGCATATCTAGCTAGTTCTTATCCTGACGCAGAGGTTGAGGATTGCGGGGCTTATGACTATGACGAGCATGACGATTATCCTACATTCATAAAACAAGCCAAGAGCGCTCTTAGCTATGACATTCAGAATGGATTAGACTCCCGAGCTATTGTTTTTGGTGGTAGCGGTGAGGGTGAGGCTATAACAATGAACAGGGAGCCAGGAGTAAGATGTACTACTTATTATGGAGGCACATTAGATATTGTTCGTCTTGGTCGTGAGCATAACGATGCAAATGCTATATCTTTCGGTTACAGATTCGTAGAAGACGATGAATGTTTTAGAGCTGTAGATATATTCTTAACAACAGAATTCGAGGGAGGTAGACATATATCCAGAATACAAGAAATAGATAATTAAAATGATAATACCTGGAATATTAGAGAATAATTTTAGTGGAGTTTGTTCTGAATTAGATAGATTCGCTGATATCTGTAAAAGGGTTCAGATTGATCTAGCTAGCTGGAAACCAAAAGGCGACGAGGATTTGCCGCATTGGGATGTGTATGATTTTGAGTTTGATCTATTAAGGAATAGCAATATGGAGATGTTGGAGATATGCAAGGACCTCGGTGCGGCCTATGTGGTAATACATATTAGTAACAGTAATGAAGGATTATTATCTGAGATGTATAACTATTGTAAAAATTATGACATGCGCATGGCATTATGTGGGCCAGTTGATCATGTTATCAAAAACATAGAACACTGTGATTATGTGCAGCTTATGGGCATTGAGAATGTTGGTGCCCAAGGTCAACCATTCAGGCCTTCAGTTGTTGACGATATTAAAAAATTAAAATTAGTTACAGATAAAATTATTCAAATAGACGGTGCAATGAACGAAGATACTATTAAAATGTGTCGTGATGCCGGAGCTAGCCAATTTGTTGTAGGTAGTGTTCTTAAAAAAAGTTTAGACATAGTATCCACATATCGTAAATTACAAAACATAGTACACTCATAATATATATGAGTCTCTCTGATATAGAAATACACAAGTTAGAAGCTCGAGCTAAAGAGATTAGACTCTCTATTATTCAAATGCTGCAGATTGCTGGTAGTGGTCACACAGCAGGCCCCCTTGGCATGGCTGATGTTTTTACTGCTCTGTATTTTAAAGTTCTGAAACATGATCCTAGGAGTCCGTCTTGGGCGCACAGGGACAGGCTAATACTTTCTAATGGTCACATATGTCCCGTTATGTATGCGACTATGGCTCATGCTGGGTATTTTGATGTTTCTGAATTAAAAACATTGCGCAAGTTCGGATCAACGCTCCAAGGTCATCCACATCGAGAATTCCTTCCAAGCGTCGAGACTTCTAGTGGGCCACTCGGTTCTGGACTATCTCAAGCAATAGGTATGGCTCTCGCTGACAAGATGATGGCCGGTACGCCAAAGAATTTTTACTGTCTTATGGGAGACGGGGAGATGAATGAGGGTAATGTCTGGGAGGCGCTACTTAATCTGTCCAAATACAACTTAACAAATATCATAACTATAATTGATCGTAACGGTATACAGATAGACGGACGCACAGAAGATGTTCTACCTCTCGAGTCTCTGGTTGAAAAATTAAAATCTTTTAATTTTAATGTTTTAGAAATAGACGGACACAATATGCTCGAGATAGTTAATGCAATTAACATAGCCAAGAGTAACAGTATACAGCCGAGCGTTATAATCGCACACACAATACCTGGTAAAGGCTGGTCTGACATAGAAGGCGATTATCATTGGCACGGCAAAGCCCCGAACAAAGAAGAAGCCGCAAAGGCATTGAAGCAAATACGTACTATGGGAGGTAAGATTAATTTTGAATAATATGCTTAATAAAAATTTATTTACAAAAGATGTGGAAATGGAAGCGACCAGAGTTGGCTTCGGCAAGGCCTTGCTCGAGCTTGGTGATGAAGATAGGAATGTTGCTGCTGTTTGTGCTGATTTAACAGAGAGTGTTCAGATGCATTGGTTCAAAGAGAAATTCGCAGCCAGATTCGTCGAGGTTGGTATAACTGAGCAGAATATGGCAGCACTTGCTAGCGGTATGTCTGCAATGGGGATGATACCTTATATATCTAGTTACGCCATGTTCAGTCCTGGTAGGAATTGGGAACAGATCAGAACCACTATTGCTTATAATGATAGAAAAGTTGTCATAGCTGGTGCTCATGCTGGACTCTCGGTTGGTCCTGATGGCGGAACACATCAGGCTCTAGAGGACATAGCCCTGATGCGAGTTATGCCGAATATGACAGTATTATCTCCAGCTGATTCGCGAGAGGCATATTTAATGACAAAGTTGGCCAAAGATATAAAAGGCCCAGTTTATATAAGATTAGCAAGAGAAAAGTCAGCCAAGATATTCACCGATGAATACAGCAAGATTGATTTAGACAAACCAGAAGTTGTGTTTTCGAGCTCAGAATCAAAAGCAAGAAAAGTCTGCATCCTAGCAACTGGTCCAATACTTTATAATGCTATGTTGGCGGCAAAAGATTTGAATGATAAAGGTGTACAGGTAGTTGTTGTAAATATATCTTGTATCAAACCATTACCAGAGTCAGCAATATTAAGATTGTCTTCAGCTTACAAAGTCTTAGTCACTCTAGAGGAGCATCAAGTTATTGGTGGTATGGGTAGCGCTGTGTCCGAGCTGATATCAGAACACGCTTCTGCAAAGGTTGTTAGAATGGGTGTTAGGAATAGATTTGGTCAATCTGGAAAAGTGGACGAGTTATACCGAGAATACGGATTAACTGTTGATGATATAATAAATACATGTTTGGAAAATATTTAAATTATTTTTTCAGTGGAGATATATGGCTGAAGAGTAAACACACAACGCTTAAAGTAGAAAAAGAATCTTCATCTACTGTTTTAAAAGTAAAAGAAAATCAAAATATAAAAACTCCTTTTGGATATATTGAATGTGAGCTTAAAAATATAACAATAGAGAGACTGCATCAAGAGCACAACATTCTACTCAAAAGCATATCAATAGAAACCAAATTGTTCATTCAGACAATAGTATTATTGAATGAACCTAAAGAGTTCGACTGTTACGCAGATGGGGAGAATGAGCATATTGAAATAAAAGAAATAGACGACAATTTACTTTCTGTTACTGTAAGGGAAAAGGTTGGCAATGTTGAGAAGTTCTATATAAGAAGCGGTAAGATAGAAATCAAACTCTAAATCTTCTTAACTACGTAATCAGCTGGTGCGCTGTTAAGTAAATTCCCCAAATCTTTTCTTTTCAGTAGTCCTTTTTGCGCGCCTACGTATTGCACCACATTCATACTGTTAATTGGACCCCATCTAAACGCCTCGACAGGATCAACCCCAGAGACAATAGCCGCCGCAAATGTACTAGCGAAAGCATCCCCAGCGCCAGTTCTCTCAAGAGGTGGCAATGGGTCAGGGTAAATAGGTAAGAAGTAATTCTGATCACTGTATCTCATGTATGCACCATTGTGCCCATCTGTTATGCATGTTATTTTGGGGCCGAGTAGTGATATGCCCAGTAGCAGTGTAGGCAGGTCACGAACTTCGGTTCCTAATATTTGCATAGCCTCCTCAACGTTACAGCAGAAGAATTCTGTTCTGCTATATATCGGTGCCAACAATTCCTTGCCCATTTTAATTTGAAATGTTCCTGGTTGGAATGCTAACTTAACATCTTGATTGAGTGACAAGTAATGAGCTAGTTCGAAATGTAAATCTTTAGCATGTTCGCCGAGCGAAGACAAATATATCCACTTCGGAGGCTTTGCTATAGGCGGCAAGAAGGTTTTAAATGTTTCGTGTTTGATTAATATAGTGCGTTCGTCGCCGAACCATAGAACATAATGATAATTTGTAACTTTACCATTCTCCATCACAACATATTCGGTGTTTATATTCTCTTGTTCTAGTTGGAACTTGCATTCGCGACCATTAACATCATTACCAAGAAAAGTTACCAGACCAGAACGTAACCCGAGCCTGGACGCAGACACGGCAGCATTAGCCGAGTTACCAACAGCAGGGATGATGGTTACACTCTCATAAGGAACTTTTGCCCCGAACGGCATACATAATTCACAGCCTTCTTTGTCTATTTTGCAAGCTACATGTGCGTCTTTTAATTTTATAAATGCGTCGACCACTGTGTCACCAACAGCCAAAAAGTCTAGTTCTTGATTCATATTTATAGTGTATATGACCTTTTGTAAACTATGATAAACTTATACACATAGAATCATAAAAGTATGCCAAATCAATCACGAGAGTATTATCAAATTATCAAAGATTACGAGAAGATGGGCAAAGCGATAGCGCATTTTAATATCTCCAGCCTCGATCAGTTGCGAGTAATATGTGAAGTGGCGCAGGAGCTTCACGAGCCGGTTATAATTGGTCTCTCGGAAGGCGAGAGGGAGTACCTGGGTGTTGATATGGCGAGGTCGCTAGTTGACGAGATGAAGAAGGAGTACACAGTGCCGATTTTCCTCAACGCGGATCACACTTATACATTCGATAAAGTTAAACAAGTTGTAGAAGCTGGTTATGATAGTGTGATAGTCGACGGCGCAAAGCTTTCTTATGAAGAGAATCTTAAATTAGTTAAGGAATGTGTTGATTGGGTGCGTGAATATGAGATACAGAATCAAAAACGAGTTTTGGTTGAAGCAGAACTTGGTTATATTGGTCAATCATCATCTCTTAATTCAAAATTACCAGAGGGTGTGAGTGAGAGTAATCTGACCACTCGCGATCAAGCTAGGGATTTTGTTCTACGTACTGGCATTGATTTGTTTGCTCCCGCTGTTGGTAATGTACATGGAATGCTTGTTGATGCGCCAGAGCCAAAATTAAGAATTGACAGGATCAGTGAAATACGTGATGCGGCAGGCGTTCCGCTCGTTCTTCATGGTGCTAGTGGCAATACAGACGAAGACCTGATTAACAGTATCAGGAGTGGTATAAGTATCATTCATATTAACACTGAGATACGTAAAGCCTTTCGTGATGGTATTAAGGATTACATTGAGCATAATCCAAATGAGATAGCGCCTTACAAGTTTGATCGTGCAGGAGCAGAAGAAATGAAAAAAGTCGTCCGCGCCAAAATGGAACTTTA